>CAIMFE010000001.1 GCA_903840235.1 uncultured Opitutia bacterium
AGGTAGTCACCGCGACGTTCTTTTTGGATAACCGTTTCGTAGATTTGTCCGGATGATAAACTATTGAGCTTGGATAATTCACCCGAGGTGAAGCGCTCGTAGTGTCCGAGGTCTAAATCGGTTTCTGCACCGTCGTTGAGAACGTAAACTTCACCGTGTTGGTAGGGACTCATCGTTCCCGGATCCACGTTCAGGTAGGGATCAAATTTTTGGATGCGGACTTTTAATCCCCGACACTCAAGAAGCGCACCAATCGCCGCCGCCGTCAGTCCCTTCCCGAGGGAGGAAATGACGCCGCCAGTGACAAAAATGTACTTCATTATATAGGTGGGAGAGGGTGGTGAATTTGGTAAAAAGATAAGACCGGCTGGTCCGTTAAACGGTAGGCCGGTCTGGACTTTTGAATGTCATAGCCAACTTTTAGGGAGGCAAGCGGTTTTTAGTAGAAAATGGGTAAGATTGGCCTACCCCTTATGAGCGATTTTTACAGTTAAGTAGGAAAAATCTAATACCCCACTGAAAATAACCCAAATAGGTGGCTTAATGCTGTAGGTCGATACGATGGTATTTGCACTTGGCATCGTCCAATTGCCCTTAACCTTACCATTATGTCAGACAGTTCCTGTTGTAAAAATTGCCAGCCTGCCTCCATCGGCAAAAAATTCATCATGGCTCTTTCGGGTCTGGTCCTCGCGGGCTTTGTGTTTGGACACATGATCGGCAATCTCACGGTCTTCAAGGGAGCTGCCGCCATCAACGAGTATGCCGAATGGCTTCATGCTCATCCTGGATTACTTTGGGTCGCTCGATCGGTTTTAATAATTAGTGTTATCGCACATATTTGGTCGGGCGTATTGTTGACGATTGAAAATCGTATCGCTCGTGCCGGTGGCCCCGTCATTGAAGCAACTCGTCGCGCATCACTCTCCTCACGCACGATGCCCTACTCGGGTGTAATCATTTTAGCCTTCATTATTTTCCACCTCTTACATTTTACCTTCCGAAAGATAGCATTGGGCGGACAAGAATTTGGACCTGATGTTTACAAAATGATAATTGCCGGATTCTCCCAACCGGCCGTCGCCATCTTTTATATCGCGAGTATGATCTTACTCTGCCTGCACTTAAGCCACGGTATTAGCAGTGTTTTCCAGACGTTGGGCTTACGCAATGAGCGCTGGCGTGGACGTTTAGATGTCTTGGCCATAATTTATGGCTGGGTTATCGCTCTTGGTTTCATCTCCATTCCTCTCGCCGTTCTTCTCGGCCAACTCAAATAAAGTTCATGAAACTCGACTCTAAAATTCCCGCCGGCCCCTTAGCCGATAAGTGGAATAATCATAAAGCGAAAATGCGCTTAGTGAATCCCGCTAATCGTCGCAAATATCATATCATCGTCGTCGGTTCGGGTTTAGCTGGTTCTGCCGCGGCCGCATCTTTTGCAGAAATGGGTTATGAGGTTTCTTGTTTCTGTTATCAGGACAGTCCACGTCGTGCTCACTCGATTGCGGCCCAAGGTGGAATCAATGCAGCCAAAAATTATCAGAACGATGGAGACAGTGTTCGCAGATTATTTTTAGATACCATTAAGGGTGGAGATTATCGCGCGCGTGAAGCCAACGTTTATCGCCTCGCTCAAGTATCCACTTCCATCATCGATCAGTGTGTCGCTCAAGGTGTACCTTTTGCCCGTGAATACGGTGGTTTATTAGCCAACCGCTCTTTCGGTGGTGCGCAGGTTTCACGTACATTTTATGCCCGTGGTCAAACCGGCCAACAGTTATTGCTCGGTGCTTACTCAGCACTCTCCCGACAAATTGGTGCGGGTACTGTGAAAATGTATACCCGACACGAGATGCTCGATTTAGTTTTAGTCGAAGGCCAAGCTAAGGGCATTGTGACCCGCGATTTAGTTACGGGTGAAATTAAAGCTTGGGCCTCTGACGTCGTTGTCCTTTGCACCGGCGGATACGGAAACGTTTTCTATCTCTCCACTAATGCTCAAGGTTGCAATGTCACGGCGACCTTCCGTGCGCACCGCCGCGGTGCGGGTTTTGCTAATCCTTGTTACTCACAAATTCACCCAACCTGTATTCCGGTTCACGGTGAAGATCAGTCGAAGCTCACTTTAATGTCTGAATCATTGCGTAATGACGGACGTGTTTGGGTGCCGAAAAATTCGGCTGATTGCACCAAGCCTGCTTCCGAAATTCCCGAAGAGGCCCGTGATTATTTCCTCGAACGTAAATATCCCAGCTACGGAAATTTAGCTCCACGCGATATCGCTTCCCGTGCGGCGAAAGAAGTTTGCGATGAAGGTCGTGGCGTCGGTCAAGTGGTCGATGGCAAACGCCTCGGGGTTTATTTAGATTTCTCAGCTGCCATTAAACGTCTCGGTGAATCAGCAATTCGTGAGCGTTATGGTAACTTGTTTGATATGTATGAAAATATCACTGGAGAAAATGCGTACCGTCAGCCGATGCGTATTTTCCCTGCCGTGCACTACACGATGGGCGGACTTTGGGTAGATTACAATTTACAATCGAACATCCCTGGATTGTTCGTGGGCGGTGAAGCGAATTTCTCTGACCACGGTGCAAATCGCTTAGGTGCATCCGCACTCATGCAAGGATTAGCCGATGGTTACTTTGTTCTCCCTTACACGGTCACTGATTATCTCGCTGGTGTTGGCTTGAGCGGACGTCCTTCCGTAGATCGTCCTGAATTCAAAGCCGTCGTCAAAGAAGTCGAAGAACGTACGCATTGGTTCTTAAACAATCCAGGCAAACGCTCAGCTCGTTCCTATCACAAAGAATTAGGAAAAATTGTCTGGGAAAAATGCGGTATGACTCGTGATAAAGCGGGACTCCAAGGCGCGATTCGCGACCTCCAAGCACTCCGTGATGACTTCTGGAAAAATATCAAAGTCGTTGGTGCAGGTAATCAATTAGCCCCT
This sequence comes from uncultured Opitutia bacterium, assembly GCA_903840235.1. Lineage (GTDB taxonomy): Bacteria > Verrucomicrobiota > Verrucomicrobiia > Opitutales > UBA953 > UBA953. Next base: position 2,957 of record CAIMFE010000001.1, read on the forward strand.
GAACTCGAGCGTGCCGGTCGCGTGGCTGACTTCCTTGATTTCGGAATTATGATGTGTCTCGATGCATTAACGCGCGAGGAGTCTTGTGGCGGTCACTTTAGAACCGAGTACCAAGACGCTGGTGAAGCAAAACGTAATGATGAAGCTTTTGCTCATGCTGCGGTATGGAAATTTATGGGCGAAGGTAAATTGCCCGAA
>CAIMFE010000002.1 GCA_903840235.1 uncultured Opitutia bacterium
CACATTATGGAAATTTATGGTATCTGCCCCCGCTGCTCCAAATAATCTTATGAATAATTTTCCAACCACTGCATTTATATTAGGAGCTGGCCTAGGTCAGCGCCTCCGACCGCTCACGGAAAATTGCCCGAAGCCACTCCTGCCCATCGGCGACCAACCCATGGTTTTTCGCGCTATGGAAAAACTTCGTCAGGCCGGCGTACAAAGATTTATCATCAACACGCACCACTGCCCCGACGTCTGGAAACAGACTTTTCCCGAAGGCACCTGGGGCACTGCGAAAGTAGATTTAGTTTTTGAACCCACGCTTTTAGAAACAGGCGGCGGCTTGGCCAATATTGCTCAGTTCTTAACGCCTGAAGACACTCAACTCATTATCTGGAACGGCGATATCTTGAGCGATTGCGATATCAAAAATGCTTATGCTTATCACACCAGCAACAATGCTGAGGCGACATTGATTGTGCGTGAAGAGGGTCCTAATAAAAACGTTCGCATCACCCAAGACGGTCTCATCACCGACATGCGTGATCGCTTAGGAAAAACCGAGACCGCCTACCAATACACCGGCATTTGTTTTGTCTCTCGCCCATTTATTCAGACCACGCCTGCCACGATTGAATCTCTGGTGGAGCATTTCCTTCGTCGCCTCCAAGAAGCCCCGCAATCCGTTCAGGGTTATCTCGATAGCTCAAAATTCTGGCATGATTTAGGTACGGTCGAGGAATATCAAAAAGTTAAAGCTGAATTAGAAAAACCTGCACGCGGTAGTTTAAAAATCGAGGATGCCGCCAAACGCCTCGGACTCATTTTAACGGCTGAAGGTGCCGCGATAAAAGGCGGATCAGGCAGACAGTTTTATCACACGAAAGACGCGCAAGGGAATGCGTCCGTGCTGTGCAATTACGATGACAGTCGTCCTGAAAATTTAATTTACGGCGATATCGCCAAAGTTCTTCATCTGAACGGCCTGAATGTTCCTGCGGTTATATCAGAAGATAAAGACTTAGGACTTTTAGTATTAGAAGATTTAGGAACGATTGACCTTTGGTCGCTTTCCCAAAACGAAAGTTTCCCTTGGGCGCAATTCGCCTCGGCACTTGAACAAGTAACCCACCTGCACCGCATTGGCACAGAGGCTATGAATAAGGCCCAAATCACTTTAAACGAGCCCTTTAACGACAAACTCTACAGTTGGGAGCGCCAGTATTTCATAGATAATGTGTGCGGCAGTAAGAAACCCTCGCGCGATGTGATGAACGACATGGCCTCACTGGCCAAAGAGTTATCGGCCCAGCCTCAAGTCGTACTGCACCGCGATTTCCAGTCGCAAAATATTTTAGTTAAGAATGATCAAGCCTGGTTAATTGATTTCCAAGGCGCTCGAATGGGCTCGATGTTCTATGATTACGCATCGCTCATGTTTGATCCTTATCTCAAACGTCGTGACATGGATTTATGGCGCATTGAAATCGAGGATCACACCAAAGAAATTTCTGGCTGGAAAGGTTCCCTCGATGAATTCAGCTACTTACTGCATGTAGGCGCTACCCAAAGACTTCTGCAAGCCTGTGGAGCGTATGCTTACTTAGGTAAGAAAAAAGGTCGGGCTGACTTCTTAGCTCACCTACCTCAAGGACTTCGCAATCTTACGATTGCCGCTTCCCTTTGTGGAAAGCGACATCTCGCAAAATTCGCCGAAGAACTCAGCGGCAGCGCCGTCGTTATCCGTTAATCTTTTCGTCGAGGAAGCGAACCACTTCGTCTTCGGTCATACGCACCTGCTCTAAGGTGTCGCGATTACGAACCGTCACGCCGGCACCTTTTTCAATGGTCTCGAAGTCGATGGTGATACCGTAAGGTGTACCAATTTCGTCTTGGCGACGATAGCGACGACCGATTGCGCCAGACGCATCATAAAACACGTTAAAGCGTTTCTTGAGGCGGCGATATAAAGCTTCAGCACGCTCAACGATTTCAGGCTTATTCTTAACCAGCGGAAAAACGGCGGCCTTAAAGGGTGCCACGCGAATGGGCAATTTGAGAACGATTCGTTTTTCACCTTCCACCTCGTCTTCATGATAAGCGGTGGTGAGCAGTGCTAAGAAAACACGATCTACACCTACCGAGGGCTCGATGACGTGAGGAATAAAGCGTGCCTTAGCTGCTTCGTCGAACCAATCAAGTTTTTGGCCTGAGACTTGGCTGTGTTGCGTTAAGTCAAAATCACCGCGAGCGGCGACACCTTGAAGTTCTTGAACGCCAAAAGGAAACTCGAACATAATGTCCGTGGTGCCCTTCGAGTAGTGGGCGAGTTTTTCTTGCGGATGCGGATAAAGAGAAAGTTTAGCACGAGGAATACCGATGGATTCAAACCAAGCTAAGCAACCTTCAATCCAATCGCGGTGCGCCGTCTGCCAATCCGCTTGCGGAGAGATAAAATATTCGATTTCCATTTGCTCGAACTCACGTGAGCGGAAAATAAAGTTACGTGGGTTGATTTCGTTGCGGAAGGCTTTGCCCATTTGCGCGATACCAAAAGGTAATTTCACACGGCCCGTATCGACGACATTCTTAAAATTAATAAAAATACCTTGGGCGGTTTCCGGACGAAGATAAGCCACTGCAGAAGCATCCTGCATCGCACCCACGTAGGTCTGGAACATCATGTTAAACGAGCGGGGTGCCGTCAGCGAACCAGGCTTTCCCGTAGCCGGAGAAGGAATTAAGGCGTACTGTTCAGGAGTGGATTCCGTGTAGTCTTTTAATTTAATCGGCTCGAGGGCGCCGGGTTTAGCGAGCTTACGTTTTAAATCATTCGCTAGTTCTTCGGCTTTGGCCTGCATACCTTCATCTTCTAAAACGGAAACATATCCAATCGTTTCTCCAGCCACGATGACCGGTGCGAAAAATAATTGGTCGGCGCGGTAACGCATTTTTGATTCCTTACAGTCGACCAACGGATCGGTGAAATTATCGATGTGACCGGAAGCTTTCCAGGTCGTGGGGTGGTGAATGATGGTGGAATCTAAACCAACGATATCATCGCGGCGGTGAACGAAGTCCTGCCACCAAGCTTGTTTGATATTATTTTTAAGTTCCGCGCCCAAGGGGCCGTAGTCAAAAAATCCATTGAGTCCGCCGTAGATTTCGGAAGATGCAAAAACAAACCCGCGACGTTTGCACAGGTTAATGATGGACTCCATTTTATCGGTAGGTTCTGCCATAATAGTGATGGTTCTGACTTACGCTTGAGGCCTGCCTGTCCGCAAGCCTGTTCAGCATTAAGGCCTAGGTTCTCGGCCAAAGGCTTCAGTTTTTTCTTTCCAATCGCGAGCCCCACGAGAAATCAACTGAAACAAAGCGGTAATTTCCTCGGCGGAAGCATTAATTTTAGACTGTGAACCCTCGAGTGAGGCGGCGAATGAATCGAGGGCCGCTGTGGCATCGGCCAAATGAGCTTGGAGGATAATTAAATTTTCCGGACTAAAATTTTTATTCATACTCTCAGTATCCGAGCGCAACACAGCACAGGCTTCAGTAATCCGCGCGAGTTTAGGTCCGAGATGGTCTGGCGCGGTGGCCGTAGCAAGCGATTCGCTCGTGGCAATTAATTTAGCCGAGAATGCTGACGCAAAAGCTGGGTCGGACTTCGGAAAATAGTAATCCAAATCTTTTTCTAGATCCTGCGCAATTTTTTCGAGATCACGTTGAGTCACGCGATTGAGCTCTTTCACTAGACGTTCCATTGCGCGTTGCATCGTCTGCCCTGTCGCAGGAATTTCATTCTCTGCTAGGCCTGCTGGCATAGGATCATTTTTAGCCCAAAATAATTCTACTTGAAGCAGGCCCGAGGCTGGACTCACCACGACGAGGTGAACACGAAGACCTTGCGCCACTTCTTCTTGTAAGTGTTTACCCCGTAAACGTTCAGCAAAACCACGATTATCCAGCACCTCGGGATTCAGACTTAAGTTTACCTGCGGACGTAGTTTTGCTTCATGGTCTAGGGAAAGTCCAATGGAGGAAACTTGTCCGACAACCACGCCTTGAACTCGAACAGGCGTACCCACACTGATGCCATGAATAGAAAATCCTGGTCTAAAAAAAACATCTACCAGCGGAGCCGACCACGCACGCCACCAAAGCCAGGAGGACACCAGCGTAGTCACCATTAAAACTGTGACCAAAATCGTGCCTAGGGTTTTCTTATTCATCCCGCGGACTGCGGATAGCTTCCCAACCACTTTACGATTTCACAGCGTCCCTTGAGAGCGATGACGGCTTCTTGAACGGCAGGAGTTTCCCAGTGACCAGGGAAATCAATGAAGAATAAGTATTCCCAAGCGCGACGACGGCTGGGGCGTGACTCGATACGAATCAAATTAATACCGCGGTCGGAAAAGGAACTGAGAGCGGCTTGGAGTGCACCAGGCTCATGTTTTAAAGTTAAAACCACACTGGTGACTTCATCTTTACTGCCTGGAGAATTCGCTGCGGTACCAATCACAAAGAAGCGGGTCGCGTTATCGCGACGATCTTGAATGCCACGAGATAAAATCGGAACACCGCGAGATTCAGCAGCGGAAGCGGCGGCAACGGCGGCACTACCCTTCGGCTCTTTC
>CAIMFE010000003.1 GCA_903840235.1 uncultured Opitutia bacterium
GTGGGTGACGCTGCTTATTCCGCCAAAGCTATTTACGTGCCCGACTTCACCGCTGCAAAATTGTCTGCACTGTTTTCTCCAGCACTCGCTCTGGCCGTTTTAATTATTATCGAAGGCACGGCCAATGCTCGCGCCTCAGCTCTCAAAACCGGACGTCCCTCAGATTTACACCAAGAAGTATTCGGACTCGGCATGGCCAACCTGGCCTGTGCGTTCTCGGGGGGTATGCCCGCCTCAGGATCCATCAGTCGCTCCGCGCTCAATGTTTCCAGCGGCGCCAAAACTGCCTATGCTTCTCTCTTTTGTGGCACCATTATTTTAGCCTTCGCCTATTTTATTAGCAAATGGGTCGCCCTTGTGCCACTCGCCTGTTTGGCGATGTTAGTTATTTTGGTGGAACTCGAATTAGCCAATGTTTCCGCGATAAAATTAATATTAAAATCCGGCACGCAGGATCGAGTTGTTTTCTTATCTACCTTTTTCACGGCATTGTTAGCGCCGCTCGACGTCGCCATCTTCTTCGGCACGGCCGTGGCGATTGCGTTTTATCTTCGTCAGACCTCTCAGCCCGAAGTCGTTGAATACGATTTCTCGGAAACTGGTGAAATCACAGAACGCACCAAGGGTAAGTCAACCACGGGTATTTCGATTCTTCACGTTGAAGGCAGTTTACATTTCGGCGCCACGCAGGCGTTTTACGAACACCTTCGCCGCGCTTCATCTGATCCTAATCTTAAAGTTCTCATTTTAAAATTCCGCGAAGCCCATCACCTCGATGCGAATGGCGTCTTACTACTCCGCGATTTAGCCGAAACACTCAAAGCCGGAAATCGTCATTTGATTCTCTGTGAATTAAAACCCGACACCTTACAGATTTTCGTGAATGCCGATTTAGTATCTTCCGTTGGCTCAGATAATTTTATTCCGTGGGATGAATCGAACCCCACCGCGGCTCTAGCCAAAGCGATTAAGCGTGCCCGCGCTCTGACCGGTGAGTCCGAAGCCGTCCTGCATATTATCACGGCACCGCATCCTGGATTGGCTCGCCCCGCTTCCGCATCCGGCGAAGATTGGCAAATTTAGTCAAGAAACGCTTAAAAAGTATCACGGCCGTGTCCTCCGGTGATATTTTATGAGGGTTTTTAAATTATGGCTTGAAGACTAAGGCATGAATCGCCCTTTTGTAGAGGGTCTGCCCAATCTATAAGCACACTTTTTACCATGAGCCAATACAGCGAAATCCAAAAACTTCTCGGTACCGATTCGGAGTCCCTCCTGGGCTTCAATTCCCCGAAAATCAAAAAAGAACAAATCCACCTGCCTCGTGCGGATTGGGTTGAGCACGCGTTCAGCGCTTCCGATCGCAGCAACCGTGTTCTCGCCAACCTCCAACGTCTCTACGGTTCTGGTCGCCTCGCTAACACGGGTTACGTTTCCATTCTCCCGGTTGACCAAGGTATCGAACACTCCGCCGGTGCTTCCTTCGCGAAGAACCCGATTTATTTCGACGGCGAAAATATCGTGAAGCTCGCCATCGAAGGCGGCTGTAACGCCGTATGTTCTACTTTCGGTGTCCTCAGCAGCGTCTCTCGTCGCTACGCTCACAAAATTCCTTTCATGGTTAAGATTAACCATAATCAATTACTCACCTACCCTAACATCGGCGACCAAGTAATGTACGGCACCATCAAGCAAGCCGCTGACATGGGCTGCGCTGCTGTCGGTGCGACCATCTATTTCGGTTCCCCTGAAACCAACCGCCAAATCATCGAAGTATCGCAAGCCTTCCAAATGGCTCACGAACAAGGTATGGCCACCGTTCTCTGGTGCTACACTCGCAATAACGCCTTCAAGAAAGACAAAGATTACCACGTATCGGCTGACCTTACCGGCCAAGCCAATCACCTCGGCGTCACCATCTGTGCCGACATCATCAAGCAAAAGCTTCCTGAAAACAACGGTGGCTACCTCGCTATCCAACAAACCGAATCTTCCTACGGTAAAATCGACAAGCGCATGTACACAGACTTGTGCTCCGATCACCCAATCGACCTCACCCGCTACCAAGTCGCTAACTGCTACATGGGCCGCATCGGTCTCATCAACTCGGGTGGTCCTTCTGGTAATAACGACTTCGCTGAAGCCGTTAAAACTGCCGTCATCAATAAGCGCGCCGGTGGCCAAGGCCTCATCTCGGGTCGCAAAGCTTTCCAACGCGATATCAAAGAAGGCGCAAAACTCCTGCACACCATTCAGGACGTTTACCTCTCCAAAGAAGTTACCATCGCGTAATTGCGAAGTGCTTAAACAAAAAGCCCCGGACCTCCGGGGCTTTTTTATTGGCCGCTACTTCACTTCAAAATTATCGAGCCGTCGGTTTTAATGTAGAGATATCTAAGACCTTAGGCTCTTTAGCTTTGGGCACAGGTGGACTATTATCGAGTGTGGCCAACCAAGCGACCAAGTCTCGCACTTCAGTTGGCTTTAAGAGCGCGTCAAATGGAGGCATTCCCGAAACGGGCGGAGTCATGGATTTAATATCCTTCCGATTAATCCGCCATAAGTTACCGGACGAATTTACATCAACGAACTCGGGCTTCTCCTGAATCAGCGTGCCGACCAGGCTGACACCATTAGTTAAATCGAGACTGACGATACCATAGCCGGAGACGACGACGGCGTTAGAATAAACCACGGACTCCAGAAGGTAGCGGCGATCTCCACGCTTCGCCACGCCGGCTAAATTGGGTCCAGCTTCTCCCTCCACAATATGAGCTCCCTGACTTCCTTTAGTGGTCGCTTTGTGACAACGCATACACTGCCCCGCTGGTAAGGCTTGATAGAGCGCGAAACCATTAATTGCATCCCCACCCTCGAGTGCGGGCAACCAACGTGTTAATTTTTCCTTGGACTGATTTTGTGAATTTTCGAAATCAGCTAAGGCAACTTTTACGGCATCCTCTTTACGTTGAGCCGCTGCATCGAGAAGTTCTAATGCCGCTGGAGAAACACCTTGGGCAGCTTGTAGAAGTTTTAGATGCTCAACAAATAAATCATCAACGCCCTTCACTTGTAACTGGGCTAAAATTTTCCAAGCGCCTTGACGTTGTAACACTGAACCCTCTTTTATCACTACTTTGATTGCATCATAACCTTGCGTAGGATCACGCCGGGCCAGTTCGGTTAAAGCCATCACCGCCACTTCGTCTTTAATATCATGAGTATAGCGACTGATGATTTGAATACTGTCAGCGGGATTACGGGCTAATAACATTTCCAGAGCTTTCGCACGTGTTGGACCAGATAGAGTTAAGTCGCCAACAATTTTTTGGAGTGAATCATTCGATAATAACTCGGTCTTTAATTGATAAAGCATTACGAGATCTAAAAAAATTTTGATGATGTCCGAATCACCTTCCAAGAGACCAGGTAGGGCTTGGTTTAAAACATCAACTACTTCGTCATTAGAACGCTTTGGCAATGGACTCCAGTGGCCCGTTAATTGATCAACGGGATAAGGATTAGTCCAAATGGACATTAATCGCAAAGCCTCAACCCGAACTTCAGCCGGTAATTTTTTATCCAGCGCGACAGCGATTATACGCTTTGCATTGTCAGCGCCCCCAACACGATAAGCATTGTGAACCAATCGACGGAGCATGAAAGAAGTCCATTCACGCTCATGAACATTATCTAATAAAGCAGCGACGGACGGACGGACTGTATCGAGCGATAAATCGTAAACCGCACGGATGGCTTCATCTGCCACCACGGGAGATTTATCATGGATGAATTGTCCAACATTAACATCCGCACGACGGCGCTGCGCAATGACCACAGCCAAACGGATAGAATTATTTTCGTTTTTACCTAAAGCATTTAAAGCTTCAGTCGATTTACACATTCCATCGATGGCCATGACACCAGCGTGACGCAACACAGTGTCCTTATCCGCATTCTCCGCAATCATCTGACAAACCTCAGGTAGGAACTTATCTGCTCCCAATCTACCAGCGGCGATTGCAGCAAAGGCTCTTACCTTCGGCGAAGGATCGAGGATTAACTTAGCCAAGGGTAAATCATTTCCAACCACCGGTGCTTCACTGAGAGCACGGATAGCGTTCGCCCGTACTTCTAAATCATTATGACTTAATAAAGAAATTAAAACTTTTGAAGCCTGAGTACGCACCTCCAGTGTGGCCGCAGGTTGTTCAGATTTTTTCCAATTCTCAGAGGGCGACATCGCGGAACCGCGTCGCGCAATAATACCTAAACCCCAGACACCGTGCAGTCGCTCAATCGGATTAGACGACTGGGTCGCTTTAGTAAATAAATCCAAGGCATCACTGCGACGGCTCAATTCTAACTGTGCGTAAAGGCGTACACGTTTATCGGCGTGAGCCAGTAATTGAGCCAACTCGTTTGAAGATTTCTTTCCAAAATCTGAATTGATGGTTTTTTCAACAGCAACAACGGCCTCAGTATTTTTAGGTTGAGTTGGCTCGAGTGCAATAATGCGTCCGTCTTCATGGGATTCATAGCCACCAATAAAATCGGAAACTAAAACCCGACCCTTCCAGTCATAATCCACATCCGTAGCGGCAATTCCCCAGATGAGTTGATGTGACTCTGCCAACTTCATACCCGCACCTTGGGGCTCGAGTTTAAACGACCAAACACCGGAAGCGGGAGTGGCTCCGCGATAATCGCAGACATGGAAAAAGCCTTTTTCAGAATCTAAGAAACCAACTCCTGGATGATAAGTTAATCCCGAAGGACCGGCACAAATATAACCCGAAGGTGGAATGATATAAGCGGGCTGTTGAGCGTTTTGCAGCTCCCACATTCTCTCCGTCATCCAGCGTGAAGGCGGACGAACCTCTAACCCGATCTCGCGATGGAACGTATGCATTGCTTGGTGCTCCATCTCCCATCCAGAGTCTGCGCCTTCCACAATGTAAACAATTCGTGCTTCGTCACCTTGATCAGAATTATTGTCTACACTGATTAAGTTACCCCATTCATCGAAGGCGATTTCCTTCGGATTTCTCAGTCCAGAATGAATAACCTCGAAGTTAGATCCATCAGGATCGAAACGGAAAACAGCCCCCTTATTCTTATAATTATATTTTTTTCCCTCACGGGTGGTTAAATTAAATCCGCGATCACCGACCGAACCCCAGATACGTCCATCATATCCAACCACACTTCCACTCAAATCGTGACCCGAGAGCGAAACCCTAACCCCAAAGCCATCCTGTAAAACTTTCTTTTCTTGAGATTTATTTTCAGCAGGTGAGTCGCGCAAGACCCAGATATTAGGAATGCACTCAAAATAAACTGTATCGCCATAAACTAAAATACCGCTCCCCGTACCATCGAGCATCTCGTTAAATCCCTCAGCGTAAATCGATGACTTCGCAAACGAGCCATCGGCCTTAGGTTGACTTAAAATTCTGATTTTTTCTGATTCTTTTGAATACCAATCTGCCGGTTTTTTGCTCGACCACTTCTCTAACATTTTACGGCGATCCGCATTTGTGCTGTTAGCTAAATCTTCATGATACCAATAAAGATTGGCTCGATCATCTTCAATACCTCGGTGGTAACGATGAGTCTCCGCAACGAAAAGGCGACCATCAGGTGAGATTGAAAATGAAGTGGGAGAACTAACGCCTGTCGCGGCGTGACTGGCGACAACCGACATCTTGAGGCCTGGTAAAATCGCCGCACTCGCCTCATTGGGCACTGGAATTAAATTACTATCGAGCTTGGCCTTAGGACGTCCACTCGCCGGTAGCACAGGATTATCGGTTAACGAAAAAACAAATCTATCCGCTGCAATAAATCCCCAATTACCCTTCTCATCATCAACGATACGTATCACGGCTTTTTTGTCCTTAAATTCGGCGACATTCCAAACAATCGTTCGTAGAGTAAGTCCGTTGTGTCCAGTGGCCTTGCGTACTACTTTATTATCTACGACCAACTGCACAGCCAAGGTGTTAAGTTTACTTCCACCACCCACCAAGAAGGCAATGTAGGGATAACCGATGGTGAACTCCGGAGAAGTCAGTGATCCCGTGGCAGCATAACCACCATTAGCTGAGCAGACTAATTCATTTCCGGAATAACCCCGAAGCTCTCCATCTAATCCATCCATTTTTCCAGCCACGGGGGATAAACCGAAAGCGGTGCCTGTAGTTTGCCAACTGTCAAAACCATCTCCTTCAAAATCCTGAATCAACTCATTCTTCGCCTGACAAAGTGAGGCACCGAAAATGAGGACAATAATATAAAGATAGCGGGACCGCATGCGCACAGGAGAATTACAACTAACTCAAACGTTTGTTCCGCTAAGGTCGAGTGAGAGCTTCAGAAATGTTAATTTATTTTAGCGAATACCGTGCAAAACTTGGAACTTCGCTCCAAAGTGTGCTGGATGCGTCAACGCCCGCAGACGCGAGGTCAGGTCGGTCGACCCCGATAACGCTATTCGCTCCATTTCCCGTCCCGCATACTTCACAAAAAAGGCCTCCTGACGGTCGAGTTGCACATTCCTTAAGCTAAACTCACTCAACACTGAAGTAATCCGATCCCACAAAACGTGACAGGTCAAATCCTGCGACCCGAGTTGGGTCAAAATATCGCCCGACAGCTGATGGCGATAATAAGAACGAGCCGTACCCGCGGGCGATGACTCTAAACATTGAGCCACAGTCTTACCATAATCTAAAAAGATCACGGCACCTTCCCATTTTTGTTTTAAAATTTCCCGACAAAGCGTCTCCGCCGCCAACGGCGCATCGAGTATCCATCCTTCCGTCGCCGCAGGCAACGTACTCGCAAATTCCTTGGCGTGTTCAGATGAAAATTCCTGAAGTGACTCCACGGTTAATTCAGTGCCATCAACCCTTGCAGCTAATTCACGCCATTTTCCGTTGTTAAAAATAAAGCGATTAAAGGGCTGCGCATCGAGCAATTCATTCGCCACTAAAATACTTTTTGGAGGTAGAATAATTTTGTGATCTAAACGAAGGGTTTTAATTTCTGAAAATCGATCACGCACGGAATCGAAATGTTTCTGCCCTGGCTCAGCCCCTATCTCCACCAAGGTATAATCTTTAGTATTTCCGACCAAGGTTTCCGCCGCCGAGGCAATGAGTTCGCCGAACATGCTTCCCAATGCGGCGGCTGTTGTAAAATCCGTCCCGGCACTCTTACCCACACGTTCACGATTAGCCCTATAATAGCCCAATTCTGGATGATAAAGAGCTAGCTCCACGCAACGGACAAACGGCACCTGCCCTTGCTGTGCCTCGGCACGTAAGAGCTCCACAATGGCCCGATGTCGTTCCTGATTTTCCATCTATTTAATCGTTAACCAGTGTTTTGACTTCCGCCAGACGAAACAGGGTTGAGCCGAAACAGATTTTCGACTGTATTCACCTGAGATGATTTTAGCCATCGAAAGTTCCTGCGATGAGTCCGCGCTCGCCTTGTTCGATCCCCCCAAGGGAATCGCTCGCGAAATCATTAGTTCTCAAGCCGCCGCCCACGAGAAATTCGGTGGAGTCGTTCCCGACCTCGCCAGCCGCATGCACCTTTCCGCACTCCCCTTACTCCTCGAAGAATTTCGTGCTGATATTCCAAATATAACTAACTTGGCCGTCACCCGTGGACCCGGACTACTCCCCTGCCTCTCGATGGGCATCAGCATGGCTCGCGCCTTATCTGTCGCACTCGATCGCCCCATCCAAACCGTCAACCACCTCCGCGCTCACGTTCATTCTGTCTTTATCAATTTGCACGCAGCACATCCTTCACAATTCACCCAAGCACGGGCTGAATTATTACCACACTTAGGATTAGTAGTTTCGGGAGGTAATACCTTATTAGTAAAATTAGATACCAATTTAAAAATCACGGTCATTGCACGTACGGTGGATGACGCGGCGGGCGAAGCGTTTGATAAAGGTGCAAAATTATTGGGTCTCCCTTATCCCGGTGGTGCGCTCATCGAACAACACGCACAAAAAGGTAATACTCAAAGTTTCTCCTTTCCTCGCGGACTTCCCGAAAAATCAGATCTTCGTTTTAGTTTCTCTGGCCTAAAAACCGCCCTTCGCTATCAACTCGAAAAAATGTCCGACGAAGAAGTAAAATCTCAACTGCCGTCCCTCTGTGCGAGTTATCAGGACGCGATCCTTGGCCAGCTCAACGCCAAGATGCTATCCGCTCTCAACTCTGGATCTTATAAATCGGTCGGACTTTCTGGCGGTGTGGCTAATAATCGTGCCCTGTGTAACCTGCTCGCCCAATCGCTCGAAAAAAGAAAACTCCCTCTCCTCGTGGCCGAACCCAAGTACTGCGGAGACAATGCCGGAATGATTGCCTTTGCGGCCTGGGCCGACCCCTTTGCAGCAAAAGCAGGTACTGTGGAACCCGCTCCACAATTAAGTATCGACCTCGCATAATCGGGTTGCCCGACCTGCCCCCCTTGGCTCATGTTCATGAGATGGAATGGCAGGTAAAATCTATCTCACACACCTGTGCTAGTTCAGGTAAAGAACTTCACGTCGGCGACTCCGTTGTCTGCATCGTGTTCAAACCTCTCGGCGGCGCCATCGAACGTCGCGATGTCCTCAAAGAATACGCGACCGAATTTAAACCCGACGGCTTATTGCTCGGCCGCTGGTCACGCCAAGTCAAAGAACGCGGCGAAGAAGAACAAGCCCTGCGCGCTCAACTCCTCGCCTCTCGCGAAGAATTTTTTCTCTCGTTATTCGATGACGCTGCTGACCCCAGCGGAGATAAAGCCGTATTAAAACATATTCTCGCCATGTTGTTAGAAAGAAAACGGATTGTTAAAGCGACGGGACCCGCCGAACAGGGACTCATCCCCTACCAACACCAGTCCACTAAACAAATTTTGATGGTCCCCGCAATGGATCTACAACCAGAGCACCTCCTCCAAGTGAGTAGCTCACTCGAATTATTAGTGGGTTAATCCATAACATGAAATTCCACTATACTCTTTTCGTTTTCTTCAGCCTCTTATTCGTTACAGGCTGTCAAACTACACCTCCATCGCACTTCGCTTCCATTTACGTCGAGGCACCAGAATCCTCCAGCCGCATTATGCGGAAAAATGTCACCCTCCCCGTCAGCGGAATCACCATCCCCATTCTCGGCAAAGAATTAACGCTCGCAGAAGATTTACTTAATACCGAAGTTGTCGAAACTGGTGAGTCAGATCTACGCGTTGTCTCGCTGCTCGTACAATTAAACCGCACCGCCGCGGCCATGATTATGGACGTCACCCGTCAGGCGCGCGGAAAACATTTAGTTTTAGTAATCAATGATGAAGCAGTGGGCATTATGCCTATTGAAGATCGCGTGGTTGATGGAAATTTATTTTTCTTCGTCGAACGCAAAGGAAAAAATGGTAAGGAAGCCGCCCTCGAAATTAGTCGCGAGCTTAACCAGTCGATTTTACTCATTCGCCAGCTGGAAGATAAAAAGTGAGATATCTAGCGAGCACTCTCCTGTTATTTTTCGGACTAGTCTGTGGAGCGAGTGCGATTGAAGTTCAGTGGCCGACCTCCATGGATACGAGCATCATTCAAGGTCTCGAAGACTATGTTCAGCCTGTAGGCACCGGAAAAATCGAGTCGGGTTGCTTCGGTATGGTGCGCGAAGAGGGCCGTCGCTTTCACGAGGGGATTGATATTCGACCCTACCAAGTACTAAGCAATGGCGAGCCGGCTGACTACGTTTTCGCTGCAATGTCGGGCAAAGTAGCCTACATTAATAACGATACCAATGGACCGTATGGACGTTACGTCATTTTGGTTCACGACAATGCCGAAATCGGTTTGTACAGTCTCTACGCCCACCTCGCCAAAATAGACTCCACATTACGCGTCGGCGATAACGTCGCTCGCGGCAAAGCCATCGCCATCATGGGCCATACTTCCATGCCAAGCAGTCCCATCCCCGTGGAACGAGCTCATTTACACTTCGAAGTGGGACTGCGTTTAGCCGATTCTTTCAATTCATGGTATAAGAGTCGTTTCAACTACAAGCGTGATCCGAATCTTCACGGTCTGTGGAATGGACAAAACTTAACGGGCTTTGATCCGACCTACCTTCTCGGAAAACGCAGCGTAAATACTCTCGAGATTGTTAAAAGTTTACCTGCTGCTCTCGCCGTCACCATTCGCACTCCGTTAGCTCCCGACTTCGTCACGCGCCATCCTGGACTCGTACAAGGGAACCCTCAAACGGCTGAAGGTTGGTACGTGGAATTCACCTGGCACGGCCTGCCCAAACGCTGGGTCGCACTACCCGCTGGAAACCCACAAATACCCAATAAAACCTTCGAAATCATCGGCATCAACCAACAGTACCGCAACCGTCTCATCGCCCGCAAAATGCTCACCTCCAATGGTCTTAATGCCGGTGAAAATCTCGTGCAGAATTTAGAAATCCTACTCTCGAATTCGCGCTGATTAATTCAGACTCGGATTAGGCGGAGAGTCTAAAGTTAAACGTAGGTCCGGACGATGTTTGGTCAGCAATGCTTTCCAAAGTTCCTTCCCTTGCAGTTGCGCAAACTCGCGCTCAAAGGGACACACCACCCACGCATTCAATTTAATTTCGTTTTCTAACTGGCCAGGTGACCATCCCGCATAACCCACAAAAGCAAAAACCTGGAAGCCCGTTTCCGTAATGAACTTCGCCGCATCTTCTTTGCTCATTCCGTAACGAATTAAAGCGGGACCGCGGGAAGCGAATTTCCAACCTCCCAAAGCCATTCGATCAATCGACACCGGCCCGCCCCACTGAATCGAAATCGGTGCCAGCGGACTATCAGAAAATTCGGACTGTGTTTCGCCGAGTTTTTTGTCGGACGGGCGATTAATAATAAAGCCCATGGCCCCGTCTTTCTCGGAGTAATCATGAATCATGACGACCGATTCACAAAAGTTTTCGTCGCGTTGTAACGGATGTGAAACCAGCAGTTTCCCCGCTAATGATGGGGCTTTTTTAGACATTAGACATCCAGCTTCGTCACCACCACACCCGCTTGCTGGAAAAGTTCAGCGACCAACGGATCATTGCGGTAATCCTGACGATAACGCACTTCGGTAATGCCAGCAGCGGCTAAAATTTTTGCACAATTCACACAGGGATAATGCGTCACAAAACAAATGGTTCCTTGCAGAGAAATTCCCCGCTTCGCCGCATCGGCGACCGCATTCTGTTCGGCATGGACGGTAGCTAATTCATGTCCATCGCGCACATGAGAGTCATGCGGGGCACCAGGCAGAAATCCATTATAACCCGCCGCGACTAATCGATTGGGATGCTTACCGGTCGACACCACCACGCAGCCCACGTGCAAGCGATCACAACTGGAGCGCGTGCTTACCAAAAAAGCTGTAGCCATAAAATACTCGTTCCAGGAAGGACGCTGAGCATCGGCCACCAGGTTTTCCAACTCTGTCACTAATGATTTAGGTTTTTCCATCACAAATTAAGTATCTTAAAATTTCACTGGTATCCAACCGAGGCAAGTCGCAGTTACACACAAAATCGCCGTCAAAAGCATTAAAATGGCCGCTCTGGATAAAAAGGGCACGAATTCCTGCGCGGTTTGCGCCTTCCAGAATCCCGCCATCTGCCAAAATGCCAAGGGCATGATGACCAGCGGGAGTGGACCAAATACGTAGTTTAAACAAAGAACTCCCACGAATAAATTAAACGAGTAGTGAACTTTAGCGAAGGTTCGACCCCAACGCACCACGAGCGTCTTCTTCGCCGACGCCGCGTCGGTTTCCATATCACGAGTATTATTCGCAATTAAAATATTATTCGCCATCAAGCCGACGCCCAATCCGGTGATGATCGCAGGCGTCCACGGCAGTTCGCATGAAACGGTCGCACCCACTTCTAAGTACAGTGCATAAACCGTTAACGCCGTGGCTTGGAGGCCAAAGCAGGCGACGACAAAGACGTCGCCCAGCCCATGATAAGCAAGGGGTAATGGTCCCAGCGTATAGCCCATCGCTAAAATGAGCGCGAGCGTTGCTGGGAAAAATAAAATCGGGTGGCGAATTCCTAATTTCCATCCCGCCAAACAGGCGAGTGCAATGACTGCACCCATCGCAATCTTCATTGCCCTTGTACTGATTAAACCATTCGCAACCGCACGTTTCGGACCGACGCGATTGGGATTATCTGCCCCGCGCAATGAGTCTCCGAGATCGTTCGAGAAGTTGCTCAAAATTTGTGCAGCCAACGCAAAGCCGAGACATGAGAAAAAGGTAAAAAGGTAATCACTCCGTGCACCGAGGTGAAGTTGATCGCCGTAAATCCAAAACACCAATGTACCCATCACGACGGGGACAAGGGCGGCCACCAGAGTTTTTGGCCGACACGCATCAATCCACATTAGTATCATCTGTATTATAAATTAATGAGCATAAAAAAGGCCCCTACTCGGGGCCCTTTCAGAATCTCGTTTAAGATTATTTGGATGATAATTCAACAACCGTACCAGCGGATACAGCCTTCTTCCAATCAGCAGTAGCAACACCGGTTGCTTTATCGATGAAGATCGCAGTTCCGTTACCATCATCGGTGGTATTAGCAGTCCAGATCACGTGGGAGTCGCCGTAGCCAATGTGGCCTCCATCAGCACCCCAAACACCGTTAGTTGCATCCCAAGCACCAGCAGAAGAAAGTCCGCGTGCCCAGAGGAGAGGAATGTTACCGTCTAAATTTTTAGCTGTAGGGGTGTAAGCGGTCCAAGAGTGGTAGCCGTAACCATCGGAAGGAGTCTTGAAATTGGTGTCGATTTGCTGTGAGCCCACTGCACCCGTTAAAACTTGTTTTGGGAATGAAGCGCTTTCATTGAGCTTGTCTGCGTCAACGTACCAGATTTCACCTGAGTTCAAGCTGGAGTTGTAAGCGAGAACGGCAGCGTACTCGGCAATCGAGCTAGCACTGGTGTTGGCGGTGGTGCTCCATGCGCCGGTCTTAATGTATTTCTTACCATCAGAGAAGGAAATCATCGCTTGTACGATGTTACGAAGCTTGGTCGAAGCAGTGGACTGCTTGGCCTTCTTCATCACACCCTGAACGCCAGGAAAGAGGACGGCGGCAAGGATACCGATAATCGCGATCACAGTGAGCAACTCGATCAGAGTAAAACCACTGCGTTTTGTTGTGGGGGTGTTTTTCATATTAGGTGTAAGTAAAAGTGGAAGAATTGAGGGGACAACTCGATAGATGAAATAGTTTGAATAAACTTAGTAAGGCAAGAGGAAACGACTGCATAAAGCGGTCGCAATGGCCTTCCCTTCCTCGATTTTCTGAGGATTTTGAGGGTCGGACAGAACAATCGCAATCGCCCGAGCAATTTCCTTCATTTCCGCCTCTTTCATGCCTCTAGATGTAACCGCTGGTGTGCCCACGCGAATACCACTGGCCTGGAAGGGACTTCGTGTTTCATCAGGAACCGTATTTTTGTTAGCCGTAATATGAGCCGCATCGAGCGCCAACTGCGCATCCTTGCCGGTCACGTTCGGGTGACTCTTACGTAAATCCAACAAACTCAAATGGTTATCCGTTCCGCCGCTGATCAAGTGGAATCCGTGACCAACCAAAGCTTCCGCCAAGGCCTTAGAATTTGCGACGACTTGTTTCGCATACTCCTTAAACTCGGGCGTAGCGCACTGACCAAAGCAAACGGCTTTAGCAGCAATCACGTGCTCGAGAGGACCACCCTGCGTTCCAGGGAAAACAGCCGAGTCGATTGCTTTAGCATGCTCAGCCTTACAAAGAATCAAACCACCACGCGGACCGCGTAAAGTTTTGTGCGTCGTCGTGGTTACAAAATCAGCATGGGGAATCGGCGAAGGATGAATACCGGCAGCGACTAGGCCAGCAATGTGAGCGATGTCCGCTAAAAGGAGTGCACCATTCTCGCGCGCAATTTTTCCGAAACGTTCAAAGTCAATCGTGCGAGCGTAAGCCGACGCACCGACGGTGATCATCTTCGGTTTTTCTCGCGCCGCCATCTCCGCTACTTCTTCATAATTAATTCTGCCATCAGCACCGACACCATAATGGACGACGGTATAAAATTTTCCGGAGAAATTGGCAGCATTACCGTGAGTTAAGTGACCACCATGCGATAAATTCATGGTAAGAATTTTATCACCAGGCTTAATCGAAGCTAAATAAACCGCAGCATTCGCTTGGCTGCCCGAGTGTGGCTGAACATTGGCGTGGTCTGCTCCAAACAAAGCTTTCGCACGATCGATCGCGAGTTGTTCAATTTTATCAACCTCTTCGCAACCACCATACCAACGCTTACCGGGATAACCTTCCGCGTATTTGTTAGTGAGCACACTGCCCTGCGCTTCCATGACCGCAGGCAAAGTAAAATTCTCCGAGGCAATCAACTCGATGTGGGTTTGCTGACGGTTTAATTCTGCTTTGATAATCGTATCAATCGCAGGATCCAGTTGAGCTAAGGAAATACGTTTAATGGCACTCATGTTCTGTTAATATGGGCAAGAAAGGGACGGCGTGAGGCAACGGAAAAGTTAGGAGTTTTTAGACTCAATTTTATCCACTCTAACAATATGTCGTCCGCCTTCAAATTCCGAACGCAGAAAAGCCTCAGAACACGCTATGGCTAAGGGTAAATCTACATATTTAGCCCCAAAACAAAGAATATTAGCATTGTTGTGCTTGCGACTGAGCTCAGCGGCGTCGACCGACTGCACCAAGGCTGCCCGAATCCCAGCAATCTTGTTTGCGGCTATCGAAATCCCAATACCCGTCGTGCAAATCAAAATACCGTACTTGGCCTTCCCGCTAGTTACATCCGCACCCACGGCCTGAGCATAATCAGGATAATCGCACGAAGCCGGCGTATCCGTACCGCGATCAATGACGGTGTGACCTTTCGCTTTCAGCGCAGCGATTAAATCGCGTCGCAAGGGCAACCCTCCGTGATCACTGCCAAACGAAATAGTAAACGTGGTACTCATGTCAGAAAATTCTTCCTTAAGAAATCAAGGATTGAGGGCACGGCTTCAACCATGGAATCACGGCACTCTTCATATTCTCGATAGTTTCCCCCAAACGGATCAGGGATTTCGCGCGACTCTCCATTGGGTAATAAATCCCTAAATAACAAAACATGCTCGGGTAGACCTTTAAAACGATCCTCCAATCCCGCCAAATGAGAATCGGTCATACATAAGATAACAGCAGCCCGCTCGATATCGGCCTGACTCAACAGACGGCTCTTATGCTGTTTAATATCCAAACCAATGCGCTCCATGACCTTTACTGAGTTGGTCGATGCTGGAGAGCCCGATGTCGTCGATAATCCACACGATATGACATTAAATTTTTCTAATCCGCCCGCCCTCTTTTTAAACGCCGCTTTGAGCAAAGCCTCAGCCATCGGACTGCGGCAGGTATTTCCCGTGCAAACAATCATCACTGTATCACGCTCCATGGGCATGACTTACAGTAACTCGATTCATGAAAAGGTTCAACCTGTAATCACTTGCCCGCATCGCGTTTTAACTGCCGATACCCGATATCTCTTCGATAATGCATCCCTTCAAAGTGTATGGTGGGAATGACGCGGTAAGCTTTTTGGGCCGCCTCACTCAACGTAGCCGCATGCGCCACCACGCCCAAAACACGCCCGCCCGCCGTGACGACTCTACCATCCGCCAA
>CAIMFE010000004.1 GCA_903840235.1 uncultured Opitutia bacterium
ATCGTCGAACGAGTAGGAAATTCGCGACCTGTGGAAACGTCGATAAAGACGACAGGATTGTATTCAGGATGGCCTTCTTTCTTCATATAAATCAGGTGTTTTGTGAGTTTATCCTTGGCGCGCTTTGTAGCGAGGATGAGTCTTGTTGATCACGTAGATGCGGCCTTTACGACGCACAACTTGGCAATTGGGGTGACGCTTTTTGAGCGATTTAAGTGAGGATGAAACTTTCATAGTCTTCTTATATGTAAGGTGGTCGTGTGATACGGCAGGTCGGTCAACAAACGCTTCCCCCTCCCATCTGTCAACGGGATTTCCTAGACTTGTAGCAACTGGGGTTTGGTCTAACATATTGGATAATGACTGCCCAAATTCGCCCAGCCAAGTTGGCCGATTCCTCGGAAATTAACCGAATTTACAATTATTACGTCCGCAATAGCACCTGTACCTGGCATTTAACCGAAGAAACCCTCGAAAACCGCAAGAATTGGTTCAAATCACGCTCCCCCGCCCACCCGGTCGTTGTTGCCGAAATCGCAGGTAAAGTCGTCGGCTGGGGTTCCATCTCTACCTACAATAGCCGCCAAGGATGGGCGGCCACGGTGGAAGACTCGGTTTTTGTGGATCCCGACTTCCACCGCCAAGGCATTGGTAAAAAACTCTTACAGGCATTGTTAAAACTCGCAGAAGAGCTCGGTCACCAATCCCTCATTGCTCGAATTTCCGGAGAACAAATCGCGAGTATTCAATTACATGAATCGGTCGGATTTAAACAGGTCGGACTGCTCCAAGGCGTAGGCAAAAAATTCTCTCAAGAACTCGACTGCGTCTATATGTTGAAGTCATTGCGCAAGCCCTAACCTTGACACCCCTCGCCCACATTCTTTGCTCAAATACCCAACCGATTGCTCAGGTGGTGGAATGGCAGACACGCTAGATTCAGGTTCTAGTGCCCTCACGGGCTTAAGGGTTCAAGTCCCTTCCTGAGCACTTTTTTAAATCTATGAAAAAATTTGAGAATGCTGATGCTTACATCGCTAAAGTTGCCAAAGAGGCTCAGCCGATACTTCAAAAGCTGCGACAATTAATCAAAGAAACTCTGCCCAAGTGTGAAGAGAAGATTTGGTATAACGTGCCCTTCTATTTTATGGATGGCGAAGTCGTCGGCTTCTCCGTTCTTAAGAAACATGTATCGGTAGGAGTCGGTGCCGATGTCATGACCGAAACGGAACGTGAGAAATTAGAGGCAGCAGGCTATCCCACCGGCAAAGGTATTTTCCAAATTAAATTCGATCAGAAAATTCCGACCGAACACTTAAAGCGACTGCTTAAGGCGAAGGTGAAATTAAACCAACAGAAGCGTCCTTAGTTTTTACCTTCGTTCAAATGCAGGCGGTGCATGATGCGGTGTAAAACAGGCGCGATGATAATCGAGAAGGTCGTGAGGAAAGCGACGCCGCTGAAAACAGCATAGGCGGAAGCAAAATATTTTCCGGCATCGTTCGGAATAGCTGACACCGGACCCATCCCCGCTAAAATCATACTGGCATCTAATAAGGCATCTACCCAGGAAAGACCACAGATGTAATGATAGCCCAAAACTCCGAGTGAAAGAGAAACGCTAAGGAAAATGAGCGCATAACCGATGAAACGAAATAGGCGCCGAAGAAATACATGACGAGGAGCCAGGGGCTGACGATGGTGCTCGAATTTCATAGCCTATTTTTAGACACATTTGTCTCAGTAATCCATCTCAATGTTCAGCTCTAGGTTTTCAGTAGAGAAAAGACCCTAGGCGATTTTATTTACCCTCAAACAGCATTAGGCACTATGGTTAAAAACTATGGCAGTATTAAACTCACTCCCACATCTGC
>CAIMFE010000005.1 GCA_903840235.1 uncultured Opitutia bacterium
AACAGTGTTCTTAGTTCGTTTTTGACTGTTTCCCAAAGGGAAAGATGGCTAACTTGGCTACTCATGAAAGGGGGGATGGTTGAGAAAGGTTATTCACAGGGGTTTTGGAAGCCTGAAATTGATTTATTTGGAGATTTATTTTGTGAAAAATTGGTCAAAATGGTGTTATTTTTAGACATTTTAAAATTTCAGTATTTGTCCTATTACAACTTAAGTGACTGTTTTCGAAGGGTTTAAGGGATTAAAGGGATGTTTGGAGCGGCGATCGTCGGTTTTGGTAGGTAAAATCTGCAACGGCTAGGTTACGAACGGGTGACTTGTCTTATAAAAAATTAGTACTCTCAAGTTCAACCCCTGCACAGGTTATTAACACCCACCCTCTGCATAACTTTTTTAGACTTTTTATTGCACAAAATTTTTCGTGCACATCAGCCAATAAAATTAAGCTAAATATGATTCGGCGTGCTCGCGTTGGTGCTCTTCGCGGAGTCGGCGAAGGTCATCCAGCGTCCGACAGTGCCTCAAACTTTCCCGAACTTTACGCGAACTGGGCAAACCATGCGTCAGTGGATGCAAGCGACCAAGCATCCAACGGATATCTCTCTCGCCCAGCGCCGAAGCATGCTCCTGAAGTGTCAGTTCCGAGAGTCTGATAATCACATCCCAACGTTGCTTGGGCGTTACGACTGGAAATTCATTAACCTCACCACGCATCCGAGATTTTATCAGAGAAAATATCCATGGATTAGCTAAGGCCGCGCGACCGATCATGAGGCCCGACACTCCAGACTCGATCATGCGCTTGTGTGCCGTTGGCCAATCTTTCACATCACCATTACCAATCACTGGAATATTTACGGACTTCGCCACTTCGGCAATCCATCCCCAGTGTGCTTCACCGGAATACCCTTGTGCTTTGGTTCGTCCGTGGACCGCAATAGCCTCAACGCCTAATTGCTCTAATCGTTCCGCAACTTCCACCGCAACAATCGTCGTTTGATCCCAACCTAAACGCATTTTGGCCGTTAAAGGGACATCGGGTATAGCATCCTTAACCGCCTTCACCAAATCGTATAACAGCGGCGTACAACGCAACAGGCCTGAACCTGCATTTTGCTCAATGACTTTGTGTGCAGGACAACCAAAATTGAGATCCAAGAAATCGGGCTTCATCCGATCGCAAACCATACGTGCAGCCTTCGCCATGGATTTAGGTGTAGCTCCAAAAATTTGCACGCCCATGGGTCTTTGCGTGGCCGTAAAATCAACCATCTCCCAGGCCTTGGCATTATCACGAATCAATGCCTCGGACTGTACAAACTCCGTGACCATCACATCGGCACCCTGCTCTTTGCACAACTGACGAAAGGCCACATCGGTGTGTCTCGCCATCGGCGCTAAATAGAGAGGAAACTTTCCTTCTCCGAACCAAGGTAATCGTGGAGCGACCTTACCCATGTTTTTTATTTTTTCCACGTAGGGATTCTTTCAAACTTCGCCACTGACTTAATCTCTCCGCAATCGCAACTTCTGCGCCCGACAAAGTTGGGTCATACAATTTCAAAGGTTTCTTTAAATAGTCCTGACCACTAATCGCCTCCGGGAAGTCATGGCTATAAAGATATTCCGAACCATGCCCGAGACGTTTTGCAGAACTGGTGTGTGAATCTTTTAAGTGCGGAGGAACTTCTTGTCTCACTTGTGTACGCACCGCCTCCTTCGCCGCTGCTATCGCTTTCGTTGCACTATTACTCTTAGGTGAAAGTGCTAAAAATAATGTAGCGTGAGCTAAAGGATACTCGCACTCGGGCTGACCAATCATCTCACAGGCTTGGAATGCTGCCACGGCCACACCGAGAGCACGCGAGTCAGCCAAGCCAATATCCTCGGACGCCAGAATAACTAATCTGCGGGCAATAAAACGGGGCTCTTCCCCACCCTCCAACATCAAAGCCAACCAATACAGCGCCGCGTCGGGATCGCCGCCACGCACAGATTTTATAAAGGCTGAAGCCGTATCGTAATGATCATCGCCGCCATCATCATAACGAATGCGACGCTCTTTAGCGAAATGGTTTAAAGATTCCTCCGTCACCGAACCCAGCGCGGGGGCGGCTAAGACTAAGGTTTCTAAAATATTGAGCGCCCGACGTAAATCGCCCGACGACATTCCCGCTATTTTATTTAAGATATCATTCGATACTTTAATATTTAAAGCACCCAAACCTTTTTGAGCATCACGCATGGTGTGCTCAAGAAAGCCAACAATGTCTTCAACGTTTAGAGAATCCAAACGGAATAAATGACTGCGACTCAATAATGCCGGGATGACGTATAATCCAGGATTGTGGGTGGTACATCCAATCAGACGAATCACCCCCGCTTCAACATCGGGCAAGAGTAAGTCTTGTTGTGTTTTATTAAAGCGATGCAGCTCATCGATAATCACCAAAGTGCGACCAGCCTGATTTTTCCGTGCCTCATTTAGAATTTCGCGCAACTCAGGCGTCCCAGAAAGCACTGCATTGACTCGCACAACGATGGATTTGGTTTCCAGGGCGATGACTTCAGCCAGCGATGTTTTTCCACATCCGGGAGGACCATAAAATATCAGTGATCCGAATTGGTCGGACTTGATTAAACGTGGTAACAACGCATTTGCGCCCAGTAAGTCTTTGTGCCCAACGACTTCATTTAATGCCTGCGGACGCATCCGTGCCGCCAAGGGGCGACGTTTGGGATAGGCCTCATCATCCGCCACCCAACCGGGCAATTTGTCGTCTGCTGATGGGTTTTTAGCCACGTTTAAATATCGGTAATATGACAGGTAGGGCCGCCATTTTTCTCAAAATATTTCTGGTGATACTCTTCGGCTTTCCAAAATGGCTTGGCGTCTTCGACGACGGTGACAATCGGCTGTGCATATTTTTTATCTGCCGTAAGTTTTTTAATTACTTCCTGGGCTACTTTGCGCTGTTCTTCGGAATGTATAAAAATCACTGAGCGATATTGCGTTCCATAATCTGGACCTTGTCGATTCAGCTGCGTCGGGTCATGCATCTTAAAAAAGAATTCGACCAACTTAACGTAAGAAACTTTTTGTGGATCAAAAGTAACCTCAACGACTTCAGCGTGATAGGTATCGCCGTTACAAACCTGACGGTAGGTCGGGTTAGCAGACTTGCCACCCGAATAGCCACTGAAAGCCTCGACGACACCAGGGACGCGTCTAAAATTATATTCTACTCCCCAAAAACAACCGGCACCGAACGTGGCTTTTTCTAATAGTGGAGTTTGGGACATGGGCGTAGTGGAAGTGGGTGCAGCGAGTATGTTTAGATTTTTAAGACCTAAAACAAGCAGACAAAGAGACAGTAAGAGTTTTTTGCTCACTCCTAAACCCTAATTAAAAATATCAATCCGACAAGACGCAGATGAACTAAGACAGTATCGTACGCAGTGCCTCTAAAATAGCCTCCGGCGGGTGCGAAGGCATATTCCTTCCCTTTTCGGGGATTAGATAGAAAGTATCCAACGCAAAGCCCTGTTCGGTCGCGATGTTCGCAAAGGTAATCGTATACCCCGCTTCTTGAATCACTCGGCCGATTCTAAATAATAAACCAATCCGGTCATTACACTGCACTTCCACGACGGTGCGATTGAGTGCTTTTTCAAAGTAGACCTCAACTTGTACGTCCACTGGAACCGTCGCACGGCGATACGGTGCTGTTTCTAGCTCGTATTGTTCAGCAGACGCCACGGCGTCTAGCAAGTCAGCGGACTCAATGAGCGATGTGGCCAACGCTGCATTAAATTTATCCTTGGATTGTTGTTCTTTGCCTGCGGGTAATACTACCTTAAAAAAGTCTAGCGCCACATCGTCGTTTCTTGAGAAGGCACGACAGGAAATAATGTTAATTCCGGCCACCGCAAAAGCTCCAGCCATTCGACTAAATAGCCCTGCCCGATCCCAGGTCACAACCGTGACGAGGGATTGAGACGAGCCTGGCTCATCGACCCACTCCACAATCGGCTTCAGTAATATTTCATGATCTTCACTCGTAACGGCCGAAATCAATCGGTGGATAAGTTTCACGTGTGTCGCCGCATCTTCCGCAATCACGTGACGGAAATAGCTACCCGGCATTTGGGTAAAATGTGCCTCAACTTCATCTA
>CAIMFE010000006.1 GCA_903840235.1 uncultured Opitutia bacterium
GTTCATGAACGATTGGGGCTTTACTAAAAAGACGTTGGCATTTCCGAAAGTCACTTTCGCAACTGAAACAGAAAAACGTTTTTCTTCCTTCCAAACCGCACCGACTTTTTGAGCCAGTGCGTCCAAGAGAATCCAGCCCGCATTATGTCGGGTGGAGATGTATTCAGGGCCTGGATTGCCGAGGGCGGCGATAACCGAGAATGACATTTGACTTCAAAGAACAGGTACCAGGAACGCCTGGCGCGGAAAATTATTTCTTGGCGGCAGGAGCAGCGGCGGCAGCAGGAGCAGCACCAGCGGCAGGAGCAGCGCCAGCGGCAGCAGCACCAGCAGCAGGAGCGGCGGCGCCGTCGGCTGTGGTAGCAGTAGTAACTGCGGCGGGCTCGGCAGCAGCTTCTTCTGCAGCCATTTCGGAGCAAACCACCACAACGCGACCACGATCACCAGGGAAAGAAATACCTGCAGGTGCTTTAATATCACCCACGTGAATCGATTCATTTACTTTCAGAGCAGTGACATCGACTTCGATAAATTCAGGTAAATCTTTAGGTAAGCAACGTACGTTGATGGTCTGCGAAACAATCGCGAGTGTACCACCATCGGTCTTCACACCATATGCTTCACCCACGGTACGAATAGGAATTGCTACCGACATCGGTGCGTTCGGATCGATTTGTTGGATATCGATGTGGAGGAATTTTTGAGTGATCGGGTGGCGTTGAAACTCTTTGATGATCGAGAGCATCTTGCTGCCATTGAATTCGAGCTCAATGAGCGCAGCGGCCGTGCCCTTCTTGCGCATGAGGTCGCGGAAATTTTCTTGGTTCACAGCCACACTGTGCGTGCCGGCTGGGCCATAAATAATGGCTGGGATGGAGCCATCAATACGCAGGCGGCGGGAGTGACCACGGCCGTGGTTCTGACGACTAGTGACGGAGAGACTGAGCTGCTTCATAATTGTGTGTAAATTTTAGATTAGATTCTCGTAAGTCGCGGGCCCGCGTAGTGCGGCCGTGCCTTGACGAGAGGAAGGAAGGTTCAACTTGGTAAGCCGCCAGCGACTTGCAAGCGGTAAATTTACCTAAAGATTACCCCCTAAAATAGAGGGTTTATTGGGTTTTTAGCGATAAGTTGCCATCCAAGCCGCAATATCGGCCACTTCTTGCGCAGTTAAACCGAGTTGTTCGGCCGACATCATTAAAGATCGGTTCATCTTATTAATCTCTAAGCCGTCGGGCTTGCCTTCTTTGTTAACTCGTTGGCTGATAAAGCTTTTGGGAATAAGTTGGCTGACTCCGCCCACGGAAAGGACGGACAGTGGATCACCCTCCCCTTGCATAATTCCGTCCACCTGGACTCCATTTTTTAATTTTATGGTAAATCCATCGTACCCGTGAGCGATATCCGCCGAGGGATTAACAATCGAACGAACGACAGCTTGGACGCCTTGGCGAGTACCCCAACCACGAAGTTCGGGTCCGAGCGCAACACCGGCACCGTTGACTTGGTGACACATGGTACAACGCAGAATGAGCTGACCACCTTTTTCGGGATCACCTTTTTTATTAAGAACATCCTGCTCAGTATAAGTCGGACGCGGAGGCTCCATCGACATGATCGAGTTTACGACGATTTTTTCAGGATCATAAACGCCAGATTTTTTTAACTCGGTGCGTAAATCATAAGCGGCCCATAATCCGGAGATGCGCATTAAGACCCAACGCGTGGCTTCATTTTTTAATTCCGACTCACTCGAACATAATTGAATCATCGCAAGTCCAGCTTCCTTAGACTCGATGAACGAAAGTGTTTCGAGTGCTAAGAGTTTTTGCTCTTTCGAAAGTTCAGTGGAACGAACGCGTGTGACACAATCTTGTACGATGGAGGCTGGATGTAAAATCCAGGCTAGTTTTTCAATCTGAGGCGTCCAGGTCTTGGCATCGGTTTTAATCGCTGCCCAAACTTCTTCCTGTTTTCCGGCAGAAGCTACGCCAAACGCCGTTAACGAATTTTTGTCCGTGTGATCAATCTTCGCAGCGAGGGTGATTAAAATAGGTAATGCTTTATCCGCAGACACACCGTGCAACGAGGTCGCTACATCACGACGCACGGCACTATTAGAATCATTAGCTAAAATCTTAGCGTAGCCTAAAACATCCACACCGGCACGACGTAAGGCACGATAGGCAGTGATACGATTTTGTGGATTAGGGTCTTTTAATAATCCTTCGCAGTTTTTTACTCCTTCGTCTCCTAAATAAGGGAGCAACCAAATAGCACGGGCTGCTACAAAAGAGTTCTTATCATTTAAAAGTTCTTTAATCGCTGGTAAGGATTTTTCTTTGAAAGATTGAACCGCTTTAAAAGCTTGGTGACGAACATTCACGGCGGGATTGCGCAACGCATCAACGGCACCTTCAGGAGTCGTTAAATCAATTTTCGGAATGACCGATTTAAAACCTTTCGGGGCGAGACGGTAAATGGAGCCTTGGCATTGATCATCGAGCGTTTGGTGGCCACCCACGCGTGCGTCATACCAATCCGCAATGTAAATAGCGCCATCTGGGCCCACACAAATATCGGAAGGACGGAATAAAACTTTTTCTTTCGCGGTGGTATCTTTTTTAGGCTTATTGAAATCTACGCCGTAATATTCTTTTTCCGCATTGGAAGTCACCCACTCCAGACGCGACTCGGCATCTAATTTGAAACCAGCCTTTTGGGGCTGAATCTTATAGGCCAAAATGGTGTTACGGGAAGATTCACAACTGAGCAGCGTGCCGTTCCATTTTTCATCGAGCGCACCGTTTTCATAAACCACCATGCCCGAGGGTGAACCCGAACCATAAATGTCGCCGACATCAAAGGTGTCAGGATCGTCTTGGCGCCAATGGGCGCGCGCAAAAGATTGGGCCGGTCCGCGACGAACTGAGCGGAAGCTTTGACCCGTCGGCGTCGTGAAGCCAGCACTCGCGTATTCTAAAACATAAGAAGTGCGACAACTCATCGAGTCATCATTATCGCCTTGGAATAAATCGCCAAAGGAAGTTGGGAAGTGCTCAAAACTATTGCGGTATCCATTACCAATGACTTCGACGTTGCTACCATCGTCATTCATGCGCGCGGAAAAACCTGAAATCCAAACAAACCCATCGTCGCTTTTTTGACCTTGAGCCTTAGCGCGATCAAACGGCCATTTTGCTCCGCGTTGGTCATCGTAGTTACTGACGATGTTAAAATTCTTTCCCGATTTATCCGTAAAAACTCCGCCACAGTTTCCAGCATTCAGATAAAGTTTACCATCAGGGCCAGCGACTACCGCGTGAAGCGAGTGGTCGTGGTCTTGTCCACCAAAGCCCGTGAGTAAAATCTCTCGCTTATCGACTGCCGGATCAAATTTTCCATCGCGATTAACGTCGGTGTATTTAATTAAATCTGGAGCGTGGGAAACGATGATGACGTTGTCGAGAACCGCAATCCCGAGCGGCGAGGACAAGTTAGGGTCTTGCACAAAAGTTTGGACGGTATCCGCCTGACCATTTCCCTTCGTGTCACTCAAAATCACTACACGATCACCTTCGGGGCGACGTTTACCGCCGACATTATATTGACGATAATTTACACCTTCCGTCACCCAAACACGTCCTTGAGCATCGATATCAAAATTCGTGGGGTTGGCGAGCATCGGAGAACGTGCCCACAAAGTGAGCTCCATTCCTTCTGGTATCTGGAAAAGATTAAGGGCCACATCGCCACCTTCCTTGGGCTCATAAAATTTAGGAGCCGCGCACAGTGTAGTCGCTGCTAAAAATAAGAGTGAAAATCTTAACATAAATTTGAGGGGTGACTGATTAGGGATTTAAATGCTGGCAGGATAAAGAGCAAACAAGGTTAAAAATTATTTCCACCAGTTCTGCAGAGTGACTAAATCGTCCTTTGACGCTTTAATCACATTCGCTAAAAAGTCGGGCTGTTTAATATCACCCTTTAAATATTCGATATGAATGAGACAGGGTCCGGCGTAATTAATCTTTTTCAATACACCGACCGACTCTTTATTGACGAGGCCCGACGCCAGAGAAACGGAGCGAGGGACGTTATTTTCCCAAACGTAATTTTTGAATTGGACTACCCCTAAGCGATCACTGGCGAGGGCAAATTCAGTCGGCCAAGAAAGGCCGCCTTCGACTTTCGCGTGCATCATATCAAAAGCCCAGGCGACCTCACTGAGCGGATAGTCCTTCATTAAGAGTGCGATATCCCAAATTCCTGCTCCGGCCATTTTCGCGCCCGAGTGATTTTGGTAAATAGGTTGAATGCCGATTTCTTTAGCAAGGGTGACGAGGTCGTGAAATTTTGAACGGAAAGAATCGAGCTGTGGCCAAATGGGTTTGGTATTGTCGTAACGATACCAGCCCATGCGAAAACGTTTCACTCCGCATTTTTGAGCAGCGCGTAAAATTTCTTCGGTGCGGCTCGCTTTACTCACATCAATGATGTCCGTCGTTAAAGTCACCACGTCTAATTTCTCATTCCGGTAAGCTTCCACCATCTTGGGTATTTCATCAATCACATCAGCTCCTTCGCGAATTTCTTTTTTTCTAATCGGCACTTCCACGCCATCATAACCAATCGCCACAACGTGTTTCGCAATTTCCTGGTAGGACAAACCAACGAAGGGCTTAGTGAAAAAATGGAAGGTCGGTTTAAGCATAGGGGGATTGGCTTGGGCTAGCATAAATGACGGGCGGTAAGCGGCCGCTGAAAATAACAGCGCCGATTGCGCGAGAAAGTTTCGTCGAGAGATGCTCATTTATTTTTTCTTAGAAACGGTGAGTCGACGCACTTCGCCTAAGCCGAGTGATGTATAAAGAATATCGCCATTGCGTGGATCAAAACCGAAACCTGTCACCGTCACATCATTGCATAAAAATTCATCCGTCCAAACTCCGTCGACTTCACGCAAGGCCTTTAACCAACCGCGTCCGTAATCCGCAAAAATATATGCACCCTTCAACGAGGGAATCGTCTCACCGCGATAAACACATCCGCCCGTGACCGAAATACCTTCTTTGTGTTCGTAATCGTGAATCGGTTCGATGTATCCAGAATTTGGATTCGGTTTATTTTTTTCGGAATAAACTTTCGTTGCTGATTTATTAAAGCTGTGTAAACCCTCGCGATCGCTCCATCCGTAATCGCCTCCGGGGACGATGATATCGATTTCCTCGTAGAGGTTTTGGCCGACGTCACCGGTGAAGATTCGACCCGTTGGGGGGTCGAAACTGAAGCGCCAGGGGTTGCGGAGGCCGATAGCCCAAGTCTCGGTTCGGACCTTGGAGGGGTCTAATTTCACCCCCCGACAGGTGGTGGCGGCCACAAAAGGGTTGTCGGACGGCACCGCATAAAACGCCCCACCCTGGGCATCTAGGATTACCGACGGGTGGCTGTTAGGGGTCAGGTTGCCCGGGCGTTTATCGACGTCTATACGGTAGATGGCTCCATGAAAACCTTTCATGATATCGCCCGAGTTTTTGAGCCGATCATCGGCCTGACCTCCATCGCCACAGCTTATATATAAGTAGCCATCGGGACCGAAGTGTAAATCGCCCCCATTATGGTTACTGGCTGAGTCTAATTGAGTAATCACAGGCTGTTCCGACTCCTTAGATACTTTGAGCGATGAAATATCGGCTAATTTGAATCGTGATAGGCGCTGGTGGAGTTTTCCCTTAATCTTAAGGCTATAATATACAAAGAGATAGGGATTTTTATCGAGTTCGGGATGGAGGGCTGCTCCGAGCAAACCGCACTCGCCACCCTGCTCAAATACACCATCGATCGGCTTACTGACGTCTAGAATCTGTGTTTTTTCTGCATCAGATTCTCTCAATTTTACGCGTTGGATTTGGCCGCACTTTTCGAGGACTAAAAGTTCGTCCTTTCGACCCTGGACTGAGACGAGACCGAGAGGCTGGACAAATTTCAGAGGACCAAAAGCTGGTTCACCGCGATAGGTAATTTCTGTCTGAGCGTCCATCGAGCTGGGCAAAAAAATTGCGACCAGAAGAGCGATCAAGAAATCAATTTTCATGGTGGAGGGGGCGGAGGGGTAAGCTCTCCAATACTGATGACACTAAATTGAGTAAGCGCAAGTCGGGGCTATGCCCCGCTGATACGTCCCGCACCCCCCATGTAAAATACCTTTATTTTTCGCTGGTTTTATTCGCATACATCGCTAATAAATAAACCCGCAATACTGCACCTAACAAATAACTACTATGTCCAAAGCCCTCACCAAATCCCAAGTCGCTGCTGCCATCGCTGAAAAGAATGAGCTCAGCAAAAAACAAGCTGTAGCGATTCTCGAAAGCATCGCTCAACTCGCTTACAAGAACGCGAAGAACTCCTTCACGCTTCCTGGTCTCGGTAAGCTCGTTCTCGTTCAGCGCAAAGCTCGCCTCGGTCGCAATCCTGCTACTGGCGAAACTATCCAGATCAAAGCTAAGAAGGTCGTAAAATTCCGCGTAGCGAAAGCTGCGAAGGACGCGATCCTCGGAACTAAGTAATTTTAGAATTACTTTCTTCAAACAGAGGCGCCTCATTGAGGCGCCTCTTTTGTTTTAGGGTCTAAATCATTAGTGATTTTTCAACTAAGTGAATCCGTGAAGAGGATTTTCTTGCCCAGTCACCCCGAGATGGAGTGAATGGTCTCTACGCAAGAAGCCCGGGTGGCGAAATGGCAGCCGCAGCGGATTCAAAATCCGCCGCCCCTTAAAGGCATGAAGGTTCGAGTCCTTTCCCGGGCACTTGCGTAATTTAGAAAAATTTGGGAACTACGAAAAGAGTTCGCCAAGAATTTTCCAACTCGTGCCCAGGCCGACGGCCAACAAACCAAAAACGAGAATGAGCGAAGCGCATCCACGTTTCGATAAATTTTCTTTATAGGACAATCCGCTCCCCGGCAACCCGACGGTGCCATCGACCCGATCTTTTTTGATATTGAGTGTCGCGCCCGGTCGACCGACCGACGCGGATACGCCGGTCTTTGAAATATTTATTTTAAAAAACTTCCCCAGCGAGACGACTTTGCGAAATCGAAAAAAGCCCATGGTTGAAAAATTAAGATTAAGTACGGGGGATGACTTTTGGCAACACCCCTTGAATAAAAGCCAAAATAAGCGGAAAACCTAGGTTTAGAAATTATGACACAAGTTCTGGAGTCGCTGACTTGCTTTTTTCGAAACGACACCTATATCTACAATCGTTCTTTAATAACACATCACGAGCAATGCGTGGCCATTAAACCGCCCCCTTTGCACCAACCGAGCCTTCACCGGCCGCGGTGGTTTTTAGAAACCGAAAGTTTCTAAGATGAGGACCGAAAGGTCAGAAATCCTTCCCACTTCTGGGTCGATCGTGATGCGTCGCTTTATCCAAACACGCTATGATCAACA
>CAIMFE010000007.1 GCA_903840235.1 uncultured Opitutia bacterium
GTACAGCGGTCGGAGTTTTGGATTCAGTCGTCAAAGCAGGGCTGCGTCCCCGCCTATTAACGAGACCGACTAAGTAAAATTAAACTATCCGCTTGAGACTCTGCCCAAGTCAGTTGAGTGTTATTTGATGAGCGCCGACAAAAAAAATGGCAGTGCCAATGGGAAAGAAGGTTTTGAAGCTGACCTAGCCAAACTCGAGAAATTAGTTGAGTCGCTCGAGGCCGGCACCGTCTCGCTCGATGAATTAGTCACGAAGTATGAAGAAGGCATGCGCTTACTCAAAGCCTGCCAAACGAGTTTACAGGCCGCCGAACTTCGCATCGAACAACTGAGCAAAAAATCTTCGGACGAATAAAATTTAACCGCATGGCTATTCTGCCCAATATTAATGGTCCGACGGACGTTAAGGCTTTAGCGGCAGAAGAGCTTCCTGTGCTCGCCCAAGAAATTCGCGAACGCATCATCCAAGTAACGTCGCGTAATGGTGGTCACGTGGGGCCTAATCTCGGCGTGGTTGAACTAACCATCGCCCTGCACCGTGTTTTTAATTCTCCTTCAGATAAATTCGTCTTCGACGTCGCCCACCAGGGCTACGTGCACAAATTACTCACGGGAAGAAATAAATCAGACTTCGATGGCATCCGCCAGACGGGTGGCTTGAGCGGATTTCTTAATCGCGACGAGAGTTTACACGATGCCTTCGGTGCTGGTCACGCCGGCACCGCTTTTTCCGCGGCCGTCGGTTTAGCCAATGCGCGCGATCGACTCAACGAAGACTCTCACGTTGTCGCTTTAATCGGCGATGCGGCACTGACCTGCGGGGTGACGATGGAAGCCCTGAATAATGCGGCCACATCCACGAAGCGTTTAGTCGTTATTCTAAATGATAACGAATGGTCGATTGATAAAAACGTCGGTGCGTTATCCAAAATGCTCAGCCGCTTAATCGTTTCACGTCCGTACAATAATTCCCAGAAGAGTATCAAAAACTTTTTAAATAAATCACGGGCGGGTACGAAGTTTTTAGACTTCGGACGTAACTTAAAACGCCAAATTAAAGAACTGTTCACCCGAAGTTCTTCCGTCTTTGAACATTACGGTGTTCGCTATGTGGGCCCGATTGATGGACATGATTTAAATGCACTCGAACGTTACTTAACTTTTTGTAGAGACGCTAAGGGTCCCATTATTTTACACGTGCGCACCGAGAAGGGTCGGGGACTATCAGCCGCCCTCAAGAATCCTGAAAAGTTTCACGGTACATCATCGTTCGATCCTGAAACGGGAGATAGTTTAAGCACGGGTAAGCCGGGCGCGCCCAAAGCGTGGCAGGATGTTTTTGGTTCATTGCTAGTTCGTGAAGCCAAAACTAATCCTCAAGTAGTCGGCATCACCGCAGCCATGCCCTCAGGTACCGGACTTAACCAATTAAAACTGGAATGTCCGAATCAATATCACGACGTCGGAATCGCCGAAGAACACGCCGCACTTTTTGCCGCTGGTTTAGCTGCGAGAAATCTCCGTCCCGTCGCAGCCATTTACTCCACGTTTTTACAACGCGCTTATGATATGGTGATTCACGATATCGCCTTACAGAGACTGCCAGTGACTATTTGTATGGATCGTGCGGGCGTATCGCCGAGCGATGGACCAACCCACCACGGACTTTTCGATATCGCATACTTACGTTGCGTGCCTGGTGTGACGATTATGCAGCCGAAAGACGAAGATGAGTTATCGGATATGTTGCATACTTCTATTCGCTCGGGTCAGCCGATGTTCATTCGCTTTCCTCGCGGACCTGCCATGGGTGTCGCGATTAAATCTCACCCCGCAATTATTTCCTTAGGCAAAGCCGAAGTCATTCAAGAAGGCAGAGATATCCAAATCTGGGCACTGGGTTCGATGGTTCCGGATGCGCACGCTTTAGCGGAAAAACTTTCCAAAGATGGACATTCAGTCGGCGTGGTGAATGCACGTTTCGCCAAACCGATCGATGCAGATTTATTAATCAGCCAGGCCGCCACCGCAAAAATAATAATCACGATGGAAGACGGTGTCGTGACGGGTGGATTTGGCTCCGCTGTTTTAGAGTGTCTAGCTGAGTCGAATTCCTCGGCCCGCGTGGTGCGCATCGGCTGGCCCGATGCGTTTGTTGGTCACGCTACCGATGTTAAAACTTTGCGTGCGCAGAACGGATTATCATCCGAACAAATTTACGCACGGGTTAACGAAGTACTTAATTTAACTTAACGGCCGCGCCCATCCCGTGGGCGTGATTGTTGATCGCGATTGGGTTTAGGAGCGCCCGACTTTGGATTATAGATGCGGAAATCGACCTGGCGTTTGAAGCGATCCACGCGATCGACAATCACTTCAATTTTGGAACCGGATGTAAAAAGTTTACCGGTGCGACTGCCGCGCAATGCTGTGCCGGAATCATTCATACGATAGAAATCATCCGTTAAAGTCGACATATGTACGAGACCATAGGCTTGTGAGGCGGTGAGCTCAACCATGAGGCCGTGAGGTTTCACTTCGGTAATCACCGCTTCGAATGGACGCTTATCTTTACGTTCCATTTCACGTTCAAAGAGTTCGAGTAATTTTACTTTTACGGAATCACGTTCGGCTTCGGAACTATTTCGTTCAGTAATTGAAATATGTTCACAACTTCGCACGAGTTCACCGATACCGGGTGAACGAGGTGGATCTTTCAGTGCCGACTTCACACCCATTTTGGCGATTTGTGCGTCAAAGATACGATGCTCAACTAAATCGGCGTAACGACGAATGGGTGAAGTGAAGTGAGAGTAATGCTTTTTCGCTAAACCAAAGTGTCCATCCGGCGAAGGACGATAGCAGGCTTGCTTGAGCGAACGCAGGAATTGAATGCGAATCGGGTAGGCGTCATCTCGACCTTTAATATCCGCCAATAATCTAACCATTTCCTTACGCTGTGTGAGATCGCCCACATTATAGACTCCTTCGGATTGAAGCTGCTCACGTAAGGCGTTCAATTTTTCGGGATCAGGGTCGTCGTGCACACGGCAAACGTGCGGTACTTTAGCTTGGTCGAGGTTCTTAGCTACACACTCATTGGCCAGTAACATGAATTCTTCGATGAGTTGATGTGATTCATCATGCTCTACGACAACTGTGCGATCGGCCCAACCGTCTTTATCGCAATAAATTTTAATCTCCTTCATCTCTAAATCCAGAGAGCCCATACGGAAGCGCTCTTCACGAAGAACTTTTGCGACCGACCAGAAATCGCTAATCATTAAACGAACAACATCGAGCTCTTCATCAGTTAGTTCAGAAAGAGGTCGACCCGGTGAGCCGGTTTGATGCGGGGGTGGCGCGGGTAACGCACGCAGGGTTGCATTTTTGGCGCCGTTTAAAAAGGCGTAAGCGACTTTGTAAGTTAGACGCTTGATACTGCAGATCACACCATTGGCGAAATCGGTTTTGATTAATTTTCCTTCGGGAGTGAATTCACAAATAACACTTTTAACGAGTCGATCTTGACCTTCCACCAGCGAGCATAATCCGCTTGAGAGAGCGTGCGGAAGCATGGGTATCACGGTGCCAACAAGGTACGTGGAGTTGCCGCGTTCCTTGGCTTCATTGTCGAGAGGTGACCCGGTTTTTACGTAGTGGGAAACGTCTGCGATATGAATTCCGATTTTGAAATTTCCATTGGGCAGACGTTCGAGCGAGAGGGCATCGTCGAAATCTTTAGCATCATCAGGGTCGATAGTGATGGTCGGAATCTTTCGAAAATCTTCACGTCCGTGTAAATCATCCTCTCTCACTTTAGAGCCAAAGGCATTGGCTTCATCCATCACATTGCGTGGAAATTCGGGATTGAGATTATAGCGACGAAGAATCGCCAGGTACTCGGCCATCGGCGTGTGGGTGACGCCTAAAACTTCCGTGATGGTTCCAGTGGGACTGAGGTGACGACGTTCCCAAGCATCGAGTTTCACGAC
>CAIMFE010000008.1 GCA_903840235.1 uncultured Opitutia bacterium
AATCGTTTGAACGTTGAACCAACCAACTCCCGCCAAGTGTCTTTCCGAGTCCCCTCGGAGCTCCGCACTCGTATTACCCGTCAGGCTCGTCAGGCCCGGGTGAGTGTAGGGCGCATCGTCAGGGTAGCGCTTCAGTCGTTACCCTCTAACCCAACAACGAACATCACAACTATGGCCAAAAAGAAAAAAGCTGCTAAGAAATCAGTAGCTAAAAAAGCCAAATCCAAGAAGAAATAATTCTTCTCGGACTCTCCGTCGTTAAGGCGGATGGCACTGGTTTCACTACCAGCTAAAACAAGGACCCTCGTAAGGGGGTCCTTTTCTGTTGGCTTGAAAAGCGGCGTGAGGGAAGTTTGAGTCTCCTAATCCATGACACCTCCCTCCGCCAGCGCTGGTCGTATCACTATCACGAACGGCAAACTTAATGTACCCGATCACCCCATCGTTCCTTTTATCGAGGGTGACGGTACGGGCCCAGATATCTGGCGCGCATCGGTTCGTGTCTTCGACGCTGCCGTAGCTAAAGCTTATAACGGAAAACGTAAAATTGAATGGCTCGAAGTTTTAGCAGGTGAAAAAGCTTTCAAGAAAACAAATGACTGGTTGCCCGAAGCCACCCTCACGGCCTTCAGAGATTATCTCGTCGGAATTAAAGGACCACTTACCACGCCTACCGGTGGTGGCATCCGTTCTCTGAATGTTGCACTACGTCAACAACTCGATCTCTACGTTTGTCTCCGTCCAGTGCAATGGTTCACCGGCGTTCCTTCACCCGTGAAAAATCCTGGTAAAGTAGACATGGTAATTTTCCGCGAGAACACCGAAGACATTTATGCGGGAATTGATTTTGAAGCGGGCTCGGAAATCGCTCTAAAAACTTTAGAGTTTATTAAGACTAACTTCCCCAAAGAATTTAAGAAGATTCGCTTTGGCGGAGAGCAGCCCGCAACCGTTGGTATTGGAATTAAGCCCGTTTCTAAGCCTGGTTCTGAACGTTTAATCCGCTCCGCGATCCAGTACGCTATCGATAATAAACGTAAATCTCTGACTCTAGTTCATAAAGGTAATATCATGAAGTATACTGAAGGGGCTTTCATGAAATGGGGTTATGATTTAGCGAAAAATGAATTTGGCGCCGTGGAAATTGATGGCGGACCTTGGTGCAAAATTCCTGAAGGCAAGCCCGGTGCTGGCCTCGTGATTAAAGACGCGATTGCTGACATCACCCTGCAACAAATTCTGACTCGTCCGACCGACTTCGACGTCATCGCGACGCTCAATCTGAATGGAGATTATCTTTCCGACGCCCTTGCTGCGCAAGTCGGTGGTATCGGTATCGCCCCCGGTGGAAATATTAATTATCTCACCGGACATGCCATCTTTGAAGCGACCCACGGCACCGCTCCGAAGTATGCCGATAAGGACGTCGTGAATCCTGGCTCCGTTGTTCTCAGTGGCGAAATGATGTTCCGCTACCTGGGTTGGACCGAAGCTGCGGATCTCATTCTGAAAGGTTTGAATGGTGCGATCGGTGCCGGCAGAGTAACTTACGATTTCGCCCGACAAATGGAAGGTGCGAAGGAAATTAAGTGCTCGGAGTTTGGGGATGCGATTATCGCAAAAATGTAGTTCATCCTATATTTTATTATATAAATTCGAACAGGGCAGGCCTTCTTGAGGCTTGCCCTGTTATTTTTTATAAGACAAATTGCCTCTCATGAAAAACTCACTGCGCGCACTCGCTCTAACCGTATTCACTTTGGGCGTTGCTCAAGCGCAAACCGCTCCCAGTAGCCCCTTAGGTTCAGATCTTTCGGTTCGTGCGAATTTCTCCTGGGCTTTAAAAAATGTTGCCCGTGGTAAAGAGCGCTCCAGCGAGGATGGATTATTTCAATCTCAATTAACCGTCGAGTACGCCATTCCGACAATCATCGGCACCTCTGTTTATTTCAGCGGTTATAGTGCTGATGGCTTCGAAAAAGTTTATGGTGCGGGTGTTCGTCGCGCTATGGAGTGTGGTACGCTTGATATCGGTTATCAACACACCTCGGCTAATAATAGTTTCGTCGGTACTAAAGACGTTGAAGGTTATACTTTGGCACCGTCCGATAATGAATACTACATCGGCCTAGTTTTATCGAAGGATGTTTTTCTGCGTCCCTCGGCTTACCTATTTTATAGCGATGAGTTGAGACAGTATAACTTCGTCGTTTCGGCCCGTAAGGATTTCGACGGAAGTGATATTGGATTATCTGCTATCAATATTGTAACCAAACTCTATGCTGGTTCGATCTACGCATCGGACTCTAATTGGGATACCGCGAATTCTTACCTCTATGCCGGTGCCTCGGCGGATTTCATTTATGCCATCAACGCAAACGCCAGCGTGGGTACCGGACTTAATTTTACTTATAATAATGATGATGCGGTAAACACAAAGGGTGGAGTCTTCTGGTACCGTTTTTTTGCAAATTTCCGCTTTTAAGGGGTAAAGTAGGGTTTTTGGCTAAATCGCCCTACTTGGCTCTCTCTAATTAAAAGCACTCTAACCGTATGATTTGCCCATTCGGGTGTTGACGGAGGGGGCTCAAGCCTCATTTTCCGACTTTCCCTCTTTTTATGAAGACCACGCTAGCTAAGAATGTGCAGCTCAAAGACAAAACTTGGTACATTATTGATGCCAAGGATCAAG
>CAIMFE010000009.1 GCA_903840235.1 uncultured Opitutia bacterium
GCCGTATTTACTACGTCGCTCTAAGGTAGCCGTAGCTCCCGAGTTACCTGCGAAGATTGAACAAATCATTTACTGTGACTTCGAAGACAATCAGAAGAAGTTCTACGACGAGATGCAGGAGAACACTCGTAAGGAAATTTTTGAAATGGAAATGAGTGGGGCCAAGGAAGCCAGCATTCGTATGGCGGCATTTAATCAATTACTTCGTCTCCGTCAGATTTGTGCAGACCCGCGTATTCTGGACCCGAAAATGGATGAAGCCGACTCAGCCAAACTTCAGGCCTTCTTGGAATTACTGGAAGAATCCAAAGATGCTAATCACCGCATGTTGGTCTTCTCCACTTTCGTATCAGCAC
The DNA here is from genome assembly GCA_903840235.1 of uncultured Opitutia bacterium. Taxonomy (GTDB): domain Bacteria; phylum Verrucomicrobiota; class Verrucomicrobiia; order Opitutales; family UBA953; genus UBA953. The sequence continues at coordinate 357 of CAIMFE010000009.1, forward strand.
TAAAAATTCTCAGGAAAGCACTCGAAGAAAGAGGCATCAAATATTGCTACCTCGATGGTTCGACGACCGATCGCCAATCCGTTTGCGATAAATTTAACAGCTCGCCTGATATTCCAGTTATGCTCATGTCACTTAAAGCAGGTGGAACCGGGCTTAATCTCACTGGGGCAGATACCGTGGTTCACTTCGACCCTTGGTGGAATCCGGCCGCAGAAGCTCAGGCCACGGACCGTGCGCACCGCATTGGACAGACGCGGACGGTTACTAGCATTAAATTAATTGCGACTGGGACGATTGAAGAACGCGTGATGGATTTACAGAAATCGAAGTCAGAAATGTTGCGTAAACTCTTGAGTGAGTCAGACTCTGTCTCCTCAGCCATCAGCTTAGATGACATCAAAGCTCTCCTCACTGTCTAATCATGCTTTCCTCACTCATCCGTAGAAAAAGAGAGCGTAGCGAAATGACTTTCCTCGAGCATATCGAGGATTTGCGTGTTTCGGTGATTCGTGTTTTAACGGTCTTTGCGGTCGGAATGGTGGCAGCTCTGATTTACTATGAGTATATTCCCACCCTGCTCAGCCTGCCCTTAAATTGGGCTAAAAATCCCGAGACCTCGCCACTGCACTTTATTATGGGACGGGCAGATGAGTCGTTAAAGTCTATGGGCGAACTTAAGGAATTCACTTTCATGGGTGTGTGGTCAGTTTTAATGTACGCGGCATTCTCAGCGGGCGTGGCGGTGGCCTCTCCAGTCTTTCTTTATGAAACTGCGCGGTTCGTTGGGCCGGCGTTAACGGCGAAAGAGAAGAAGGCATTGATTCCATTTTGTATTGCCGCCTTTTTTCTGTTCTTAGCGGGAGCGGCGCTCGCGTTTTTCTGGCTGACCCCTATTTCCATTCAAGTCTGGCACCATTTCGCCTCCGGCATGGGCATGGAAGTGATTTGGAAAGCCTCTGACTATTTTGGGCTCGTCACCATGATGAGCTTAATCACCGGAATTACTTTCCAGTTTCCGTTGGCGCTGATCATTTTAATGTGGACGGAAATTGTTCGTCCGAAAACTCTGCTCCAACATTGGCGCGGGATGCTTTTTGGTATCGTCATCGTGGTTGGCATACTTACGCCGATCGGCGATATCATTTCGTTGGCGATTTTAACGAGTATTCTCTTTGGTTTCTATTTACTCGCGATTGGACTCGGTAGCGTGCTGGTGCGTCGCAAACGAGTCGCACGTGGCGACACACCGCATCCTGAAGAAGATGAACCCTACGATTTAGACAATGAGGATGAAGACGAGGATAGTGAAAAAAATGTTAAAAAGCCTGCTTCTAAGCCAAAATCAAGTCCGCCATCGACCGACGGTGATATCAGTTCCTTAGACTAATCTAGAGGTCTTTTAAAATTATACCTTAGATGCAACCTAGCACTTGCCAGCGTTGCGTGGCTGGGACACTTTGCGAAAGTGAACATCGACCTCCATGCAGGATTTGAGGCCCACTTCGCGGCGCTGAAAACTTTTCTTGAAGAACAAGAAAGCTGCTTCGAGCCCGAAGTGCATCCATTGCTTCGCGGAGTTTTAGCACATCCTGGAAAAAGATTACGGCCGCTTCTAGCTTTTGGTTCGGGCGCAGGGGTTGGGCCACATGCCTCGCTCATTAAAGGCGCAGCGATTGTTGAACTGGTACATTTAGCCACTTTGATTCACGACGATGTGTTGGACGGAGCCGATAAGCGACATGGAGCGGATACACCCAACCGAACCCACGGCGCCCATGCGGCGGTTTTATTTGGTGATGCGTTATTTGCGCACGCACTGGTCTTAGCCAGTGAACACACGTCATCAGAAATCTGTTCGATTGTGGCACGCGCCTCGCGCGATGTCTGTTCGGGCGAAGTCTGCCAAACTTTTGCACGAGGTAATACGGCATTAACGTTGGAGGAATATCACAAGCAAATCCGCATGAAAACAGCGGTATTATTTGAAGCCTCGTGTCGCGTCGGTGCCCTTTTAGCCGGTCATCCCCGTGAACACATTGAAGCCTGTGCGCAGTTTGGATCGCACCTCGGTATTGCGTATCAAATCTACGATGACTTCGTTGATTTATTACAAGACGACAAACGGGCGGGGAAAACTTTAGGAACAGATGCAGCGAGTGGAAAACTTACCTTACCGATGATCTTGGAACGCAATCGTCGTGGGGGCGATCCCGCTGGAGAGCTCCGTCAGGGCGCCGATCCACGAAAAGTAATTTCCGCTGAAACGTGGAGAGAATGTTTCCGAGTTCTCGATGGAGAAATAGCCCAAGCCGAACAAGCTCTGGCACCTATCGCCGGTTCACCTTCACCGGTTCACCTTCTTCGATTGACTGAATATTTAAAATTCAGTGCGGCGAAACTTGCGCCGACCCCATGAAATTGTTTTTAACCACTTACTACGAACGAATCGCGTTAGCTTTCGTTTTAGGTGGTTGGTTAATCTGTGCTATTTTATTGGCGATTTGGCGCGCGCTCTGAAGTCACCGAAAAGTACCGCTGCACGTTAAAGCCGCGAGCTATTAGAGCCTGTTTGAGTTGAGCAAGGTTAATGGTATCACCGGCTTTCACTTGCGAAGCGGCATACCAACCAGCGGGCATTTCGATGCAGAAGCGAATGCGTGAGGATTGCGAAGCCACTTCTGTAAGATCTTCGGCTTTCATCGTTCTGATTTCGGCAATCACTCCATCGGCCTGCACGAAGGCGATATCCAAATCCAGCGGCGTATCCTTCATCCAAAAGCGCATCACTTGATCGGCCTCATACATGAAAATCATCCCCGTATCCGTCGGTAATTTCGCAACGCCCATGAGCCCGCGACTCTTTTCGAGGTCGGTGCCAGCAATCTTGAGCTGCGTCACTTTACTTCCTTGTTGAATCGTAAAAAGCGTATCAATACCCGCTTCTTGAATAACCTTATTGGCAGATGGTTTCGCGGGCTGATCGCAAGAACTGAACGCCAAGGTCAGAGCGATTAAAGCAATTCGAAGCATGCGTAAGATTTTCCTAGGGTTGCGCAATTGGCAAGAGTGGCTTGAAATATGTTTATGGCAGACGACCGCCAAGCCCACTGGCTCAATGCACAAACCGCGCTCAATTATGCGAGAGCGGCCGTGCAGGTCGGTCTCTGGGCATCAGAACGGATTTTGATTCATCATACCTTTCCAAATAAATCCGCAAAAATTTTGGAGCTCGGGTGTGGTGGGGGTCGAGTGGGATTAGGCCTAGCGAAAGAGGGCTACCATCATCTAACCGTGACTGATTTTTCACCGGTAATGGTGGATATCACCAAGGGGGTGTTTGCGGAAGCGAGTATGGCTCAATCTGCGACCATCGAAATCGCAAATGCCTGTCGATTAACGTATCCTGATCGGTCCTGGGATGGCGTGGTCTTTGCGTTTAATGGACTCATGTGCCTGCGGGGTCGAACCGACCGCGTGGAGGCGCTGGCAGAGATTTATCGGGTGCTTAAACCGGGAGGAAAATTTCTTTTCACGGCGAATGATCGCGAAAAAGGCGAGCATGTGGACTTATGGAAAAACGAGTCCGTTCTGCCGGGATGTCAAAAGGGTGATCGCTGGCATGAAACGGATTCCACTCCCGTTTTTATGCATAGTAGCACGGAGAGTGAAACTCGTCAGGAACTTCTGCATGCTGGATTTAAAATCATCCAAAGCCCACTTCGATCAGAAGTAGCTTTGGAAGATTCCAGCGTTAAAAAATTCGCAGGAGAAACCCGCTTTTATATCGCAGAGCGTCCGTGATTACTCGCTGCGGCGACCCATGAAGAATTGGATCACGTAAAAGAGTAAGGTTACGAAGGCGGAGAATAAAATAAAGGCAGCCATCACGTAGTCCTCGGTGCTGCAGCTGTTCTTAATCATGTGAGTCTGATAAAGGATGACCGTAGCCATCAAGAGAATCATCGCTAAGGCGAACCAAGTGCCAGGGTTGATACCCATAATGCTGAACATAATCACAGCGCCGATGGCACAGATAGAACCAATCACAATGACGATACGTAAGAACGAGAAATCTACTTGGGTTAATTGCACGGCGAGAGTGAGACCAAGAACTAAGGCACCCGTAAGCGCACAAGCAGGGATGAGAATAGTTTCTGCATTACCACCGGTCTTGTATGCGACAATTGAGATGAGGGGTATAAAGATGAGAGCCTCTAAGAAAACATAAAGTCCAAGACCTGCGTATTGAGACTCACGAGACGCACCATTAGCGGCGAGTTTTTGTGCGTAATAGGTGCCAGCCCAGAATACTAACATCACGATTAACCAGGTAAAACCGCCTAGCGAGTTAAACATCGCACCCAGAGTGTTCATGAAGATGTCGGCAACCGGCGTGAGTTTAAAGAAAGTATAAAGTAAACCAGCAAAGCCAGCGAAGGCTAAGGCAACGAGGCCGTAGGTTTTACGGTAGAATGAAGCTGCATCAATCGGGTCTGCTTGTGCGACAAGTCGTGAGGTGTTTTCC
>CAIMFE010000010.1 GCA_903840235.1 uncultured Opitutia bacterium
GGATTAGAAATTAAACACTTAAGGGCTCCGGAAACGGAGCCCTTTTTGTTTGGGGAATTTATTTCCGACCTCAGTTACTTTGTCTCGATGTGTACCGCCACGCGCATTTCTCGATCACCCGTGCCAAAGTAACTTCCTCGAATCGGGGTGGCATCACGAAAATCACGCCCCAGGGCTGACGCTACATAATTATCATCCACAATCCGTTTGTTGGTCGGATCCAGCCCCAGCCAGCCAAATCCAGGAATCCAAACTTCACTCCAGGCGTGCGAGGCATGGCTCCCAAGTATCTCCCCGCGCTTCGCATCATAAACATAGCCACAAATATAGCGCGAAGGTATGCCGACAGAACGACAGGCGGCCATGAAGAGGTGGGTAAAGTCCTGACAAACCCCTCGTGGATCAGCAAAGAACTCCTCCGTCGTTGTATTCACGTTGGTCACCCCCGATACATATTTGGAGTGGGCATGAACTTTTTCCATCAGAGCCATAACCACCGAAAAGATATCTTTTTTCTCAGCTCGTGCATCTATGGCCATACGCCAAATCTGAGGAATGATTTTTACCGGCCCATCCGATTGTAAATAAGGCTGAAAGCTTTCAGTGATTTCAGGAAGTAGAAGTGAACTTAAGGGGCAGTCTTTAGGAATTAAGTTAACGGGCGTTGGTTTAGTTTCAACAACACTGGAAACATCAATCACGAGTTCTTTGTGTACCTCTTCGACTTCGAAAAATGACACGGTATTACGGTATAAATCATGATACTTGCGCATTTTAATCGCCGGTAGCACACGCACTAAATGTAAAATCGTCCGCTGTCTTTGATTATCAATCGGCGTTACTCTGAGTTCATTATTATTATTTTTTACCGGCATCGCATAACGATATTCGGTGCGATGCGAAATTTTAAGTTTCATAGTCAGTAACTATTGTTGCTGCTGCTGTTGCTGCTGTTGTTCTCTTTGCCAGTCAGAAAATGTATCTTGGCGGGTCCGGTTCGGAACGTGACGATTTATTTCGTTGGGCAAAAGTACGAAACTTTCAAACACGGCTTGGCTGGCGGCATTGAGATGCTTTTGTAGCCCATCGATGTAGGTGTGTAATCCAATAGCCATCACCTCACTGGGTCCGGCGAAACTGAGTCGCGCTAAGACAGCCCCGGTGAGTTTCTCACATTGATTGGAATACCCACCGGTTGGCGTGCCCGAGATGTCGTGTAAGACCTCATCAGCCCGACGGAGACAATGGCGCACGGATCGCGGGAATTCGTTCGAGAAAAGGAGTAGGTCGACGACTTTCTCGATGCTTATTTCGCCACCGTGAGCCCGTCGATAGCCCGTATGTGCACCGCAGGCACGTAATACGGCTCCCCATTGCAGGGATTCCTGGGCATCGTCCGCCGCCTTGGTTTGCGAGCGAATATCCAGGAAGCGACTGGTCATATCGGCCCGTTCAAGCAGGCGGCCTAACTGTAAAAAGTTCCAACCTTCATCACGTGTTAAGGTAGCTTCGGTAATACCATCGAACAACATCGAGGACGAAATGATTTTTTCATAAAACGCCTGCGGCGCCATATCTAACATATCGATTCCTTCAGCCGACGTGACGAACATGTTGAGGGCGTTAATTTCCGTCCACATTTCTTCCGAAATTTTATCGCGAACGGAACGAGCATTTTCTCGAGCCTGTCGAATACAGGAAATCATGGAATCCGGATTTCTTAAATCACTCGTGATAAACCTCGCGGCGTCGCCTTGGCGGGGAACCGGGTAGAGCGCACGGAATGATTCTTCCATTGCTGTCGCTTGCAGGACGGGGCTCCAATATTCTTGAGCTGAACCACGTCCAAGGGTCTCGTCATCTAATAAAATTTCTTCACTGACTCGAACGAGACGAGCGAGGTTTTCGGCACGTTCAATTTGACGTGACATCCAATATTGGTGATCGGCAACGCGTGAGAGCATCATGACGTTTAATTAGGAAGCAAAGACCCACGTGTCTTTACTGCCTCCTCCTTGTGATGAGTTAACGACCAGTGAGCCGCGTTTTAAGGCAACCCGAGTTAAACCTCCAGGTAGCACTTTTACGTTATCACCCCATAAAACAAAGGGTCTTAAGTCCACGTGTCGCCCTTCGAGATTCCCATCGATGAGGGTAGGGTGTTGCGAAAAATTAACGACGGGTTGAGCGATGTAATTACGCGGAGTGGCGATGATTTTTTCACGGAAACTTTCAATTTCCTCCGCAGTGGCTGTAGGTCCAATCAGCATTCCATAACCACCACTCTCGTTCGCCGCCTTAACCACGAGTTTAGGAAGATTTTCTAAGATATATTTTTTATCAGTATTTCTCCAGGCGAGGTACGTAGGTACTTGTTCGAGAATTGGATCCTGTGCTAAATAATATTTAATCATATCGGGCACGTAAGCGTAGGTGACTTTATCGTCAGCCACACCCGTGCCGATAGCGTTTGCGAGTGAAACATTTCCTCGGCGAACAGCATCGACTAGTCCAGGAACACCCAGACAGGAATCTTTGCGGAAAACTTGCGGGTCAAGGAAGTCATCATCGATACGGCGGTAGATGACATCGACTTGGCGAAGTCCTCGCGTTGTTCGCATGTAAACGAACCCGTCCAGCGCGATCAGGTCGCGTCCTTCGACGATTTCGATACTCATCTGACGAGCTAAGAACGAGTGTTCGAAATAGGCACTGTTATGGACCCCAGGAGTGAGTAAAACGACGTTGGGATTGGGGTTTTCGTGCGGGGCGATGTGACGTAAGGTCGCTAATAAGTCGGCCGGATAAGTGTCCACAGGTCTCACGCCACCGCTGAACAGATGGGGAAACACGCGTTTCATCGCAGTGCGATTTTCTAGAACATAGGAAACGCCTGAAGGGCAGCGACCATTGTCTTCGAGCACTAAATATTTTCCATCGGTGTCGCGAATGAGATCAGTCCCGCAGACGTGAATGTAAGCATCCTTAGGAACGGAGACGCCGACGAACTCAGGACGGAAATGAGCTGCCCCATAAATAACTTCTTTAGGAATGATACCGTCCTTCAAAATACGTTGTTCATGATAAATATCATATAGAAATAAATTCAGCGCCGTGATTCTTTGAATTAAACCCGCTTCAATTGTTTCCCATTCGCTAGCCGGAATAATACGCGGGAAGGGGTCGAAAGGAAAAACCCGCTCCGTTCCTTTTTCATCTCCGTAAACCGTGAAAGTGATTCCTTGTTTTAAAAACAAGAGTTCGAGGCTGCGGATTTTTGAATTTAAATCGTTGGTGGTTAATCCACTTAATCGATCAGCGATACCCTTGTAGTAGGGACGAATTTTTCCATGTTCGTCCAAGAGTTCATCGAACAGCTTGTTGGGCTTATAATCCTTAAGATTCATGCTCAATACTGAGCAGACACTCTGCCATTAGTTAAAAAGGCGTAATGTGACTAATTTTAAGCAAACCCATCGCTCACAGTTGAGCAGGGCTGACCTCATTCGACCTTACAGACCTGGTCGGCTATTCGTATCGGGCGATTTCATGCCCTTGGCTTTGAAGAACTCGCTTAGAACTTCAGCGCGGGCATCGGCCAACTGATTTTTTCTTACATCTTCCGTGGTCAGCATTTTTTGTCGTTCCGTCATGATCCGACGGAGGTGCATCAGTGCGCCTTGTTGTAGCTGTCGTACGCGTTCGCGAGTGAGTTTAAATTTTTCACCAATCTCTTCCAGCGTGAGTGGGCTTTCGCCATTTAATCCAAAGCGCAGCGTGATGACTTCAGCTTCACGCGGTTCGAGTCTCGTAAGCATTTCGTTAATCTCAGCGACGTCGGATTTGCTGCGAAGATTTTCAAAAGGAGAACTCGCGTTTTCATCTTTTACTAAGTCACCTAAAGTCGAATCACCTTCTTCGCCGACTTCTTGATCGAGCGAGGCTGCGCGATTAGCGACGGACTTCATGTGCACGACTTTAGAAATAGGAATCTCCATCGACTGGGCGATTTCTTCGTCCGATGGTTCGCGTTCTAATTCCTTCGCTAATTGGGCAATCATGCGACGCATTTGTGCAATGCGATCAACCATGTGGACGGGTAAACGAATCGTTTTTCCGTTAGAAGCCAGAGCGCGTTTGATGGCCTGTTTAATCCACCATGAGGCGTAGGTGCTGAGTTTACCTCCCTTATCGGGGTCGAAACGTTCAACGGCTTTGATGAGTCCGAAATTTCCTTCACTAATTAAATCCATCAAGGGCAGGCCGAAGTCATCATAATCACGAGCGATTCTTACGACTAAGCGTAAATTAGACTGAATCATTTTTTGTCGTGCGGCTTCGTCACCTTTGAGGACTTTCCGAGCTAGTTTAGTTTCTTCTTCTAAAGTGAGGAGCGGGGTTTTTCCGATTTGATCCAAGTAGGATCTCAGCGGTGAACGTTCATCGGGCGAAAGTTTTTCCCAGGCTTCACCCGGCTCGGTGGGGTCGTCATAGACTACAGCCGGAGGTAGCGCCTGCACGATTTTTTTGGGCAGGTCGTCTTTGGCCTCGTGGGCTTTCTTTTTATTAGACTTGGGTTTAGACATGATGCCTTAGGATTTTATCCCGGTGGCTAAACTGAGTGCACGAAGAAC
>CAIMFE010000011.1 GCA_903840235.1 uncultured Opitutia bacterium
CCTTCGAGTTTAGAAGTCTTAATTAACTCCGCACATTTTTCGACGTTCCAAAAAATGCCACTCGCTTTGAAGCTGAGTACATAATCAAAGCCCCACTGCTTCGCATCGCCGCAAGGAAGAATTTGTCCCCACTTGCCGATCATCGCGGAGGTATAGCCGGCTTTCTTTAAAATAGTTGGAGTCATGACTTCGGCACCTTCACCTTCGCGAGCCATCGTGCCGGAACCATCTTGGTCGACCGCGCGAGTGCGGAATCCGTAACGTCCGGTAAGAATCAGAGCGCGTGAAGGACCGCAGAGGGGGACAGTGTAGAAGTGATTGAAACGAACGCCGCCCTTGGCCAATGCGTCGATATTTGGAGTCTTGTACGCCTCTCCGCCGTTACAGCTTAGTTCGGCGTAGCCAAGGTCATCGGCCAAGATGAAGACGACATTCGGTTTAGCAGGGGTGGCCGCTTGGAGGGCTGACCCCAAAACGAGTAGGCCAAGACCACAGAGAGTACGGAGTGATTTCATAAGATGGGTGCGAGATGTGTAGTTAAATGTTCAACGAATACAACACCCTAAAATGGGGATAGTTCCTGAAAATTGAACCCATTGAGGGGACACGTGACGCGTGCGCAGCACGCGAGGGGACAAGTTGGCAAGTTGGCACGGGGGCAAGGGACGCGATGCAGTTGCGCCCCTAGCTCACTATCACCTCAACTCACTGTGCTTAAAAGTTCTGGGTACACCTCGATTTGAAGTAAAATTTACCTCGCTAAGGTGAATTTATTGAAGAGAATTTTAAGAATGAACTCCAAACAATTCAAATTACTGAGTGCCATTTGTTTCTACCTCGGATTCGCGTCAATCCTTGGCTCAATCGCTATTTGGTTTTCTACTGGTGGAACAACACCTGAAAGCTTAGCGCACGCTGAACGTTTCGGAATTTTCGTGGGCCTTTGGGCACCGACATTCTTGATTCTTTCAAATCGCTTCGATCGCTTTGCTGATCGGGCAAATTGATCCCATTGAGGGGACACGTGGGCAAGGGGACACGGTGACAAGGGGAGATGCTAAATTTTGAAGCCCACTTTAATCGGTGGGTTTTTTGTTGGGTAGGGGCGCGACTGCGTCGCGTCAGTTGCCTTATCGAAAGGTTTCTGTTTATCAGTGAATCTGAAAATATACACCCGAGTGGCAGAGATCGGATGAAACACTTAAGGATTATCTTCGGGATGTGCTCACTAAGGCCGGCCTGGTGGAAAAGGTTAATACCGGCATCTATCGGATTCTTTAGAGTTTAGACTTCTATCCGGTGGGGTTTATAGTAGATTATTATAAATAACCCCCATGCGCATCTTAACTTTTATCCTCTGCTTACTTTCTGTTAATGCCTTTGCGGAAGTTACACCGGGAGAGTTTGCCAAAACAAAAGAGCTGGCAGAGAAGGGCGATGCTGAGGCCCAATATAATCTTGGGGTGTGTTACGCTAATGGCGAAGGAGTCTTGAAAGATCCTGTAGAGGCAGTTAAGTGTTATCGTAAGGCGGCAGAGCAAGGTTTAGCCATGGCCCAATATAAACTCGGACTTTATTATAATAGGGAGGGTTATTATGATGATAGGGAGGGTGTTTTGAAGGACACTGTTGAAGCCGTTAAGTGGTATCGCAAAGCTGCCGAGCAAGGTTTAGCCATGGCCCAATATAAACTCGGACTTTATTATAATAGGGAGGGTTATTATAATAGGGGGGGTGTTTTGAAAGATCCCGTTGAAGCCGTTAAGTGGTATCGCAAAGCTGCCGAGCAAGGATATGCTGAGGCCCAATATAATCTCGGACGTTGTTACGCTAAAGGTAGCGGAGTTACTCAGGATTTCGCCGAAGCCTCTAAATGGTATCGTAAGTCTGCAGAGCAAGAGTTTGCCAAAACAAAAGAGCTGGCAGAGAAGGGCGATGCTGAGGCCCAATATGATCTTGGGGATTATTACTTTAATGGTGAAGTAGTCTCAAAAGATTTAGCAGAAGCCGCTAAGTGGTGGCGTAAGTCTGCAGAGCAAGAGTTTGCCAAAACAAAAGAGCTGGCAGAGAAGGGCGATGCTGAGGCCCAATATGATCTTGGGGATTATTACTTTAATGGCCATGGAGTCTTAAAAGATTCTGTTGAGGCCGTTAAGTGGTATCGTAAAGCTGCCGAGCAAGGTAATCAACATGCTCAATATAAACTTCAACATGCTCAATATAAACTTGGGTATTGTTATTACCATGGTGAAGGAGTCTCAAAAGATTTAGCAGAAGCCGCTAAATGGTTTCGCAAGGCAGCCGGGCAAGGTGATGATGATGCCCAATATCATCTTGGCTGGTGTTACTCTAAGGGTGAAGGTGTCTTAAAAGACCAAGAGGAAGCTGTTAAGTGGTATCGCAAATCAGATCAAAGGCGGAGTTTCAGGTGTGGAAACGGCTTGGAAGATCCTGTTGATTACGTTAAGTACTATATCAAACCAGAAGCCGACAAGGGTCATGCTTGGGCACAATTTGAACTTGGACAGTGTTACCATAATGGCCATGGAGTCTTAAAAGATTCTGTTGAGGCCGTTAAGTGGTATCGTAAAGCTGCCGAGCAAGGTAATGCTGAGGCCCAATATAATCTCGGACGTTGTTACGATAATGGCGAAGTAGTCTTGAAAGATCCTGTAGAAGCTTACGCATATTATAATTTGGCTAGAATAACTTTGAAGGATGCCCGAAAGAATCGTGATCTAATTGAAAAGGAAATGACCCCTTCGCAGATAGAAGCTGGCGTTAAGCGATTTAAGGAACTCCTCCAGGCAGAGATAGAGGCGAAGATTGCGAACAAGAATAAGGCCATGAGGAAACAATCAAAAACTTTCATCCTTTTCTATCGTTCTGTTAGTACCTTCGCGGAAGTTACACCAGGAGAGTTTGCTAAAACAAAAGAGCACGCAGAGAAGGGCGATGCTATTGCACAATTTAATCTTGGGTGGTATTACGCTAATGGTGAAGTAGTCTTACATGATTTAGTACAAGCCGCTAAGTGGTGGCTTAAGTCTGCCGAGCAAGGGGTCGCACAAGCACAATGTAATCTTGGGCTGTGTTATTACCACGGTGAAGGAGTCTTAAAAGATTCTGTCGAGGCCGTTAAGTGGTATCGCAAGGCAGCCGAGCAAGGTGCTGCTAAGGCCCAATATGGTCTTGGTCTGTGTTACCAAGATGGCGAAGGAGTCTCAAAAGACTCAGCAGAAGCCGCTAAATGGTATCGCAAGTCTGCCGACCAGGGGAACGCTTATGCCCAATATAATCTTGGGGTGTGTTACGCTAAAGGTGAAGGAGTTCCAAAAGATTTTGCTGAGGCCGTTAAGTGGTTTCGCAAGTCAGCCGAGCAAGATAATGCTAAGGCCCAATGTACCCTTGGGTATTGGTATTACCATGGTGAAGGAGTCTCAAAAGATTTAACAGAAGCCGTTAAGTGGTTCCGTAAGTCAGCCGATCAAGGTAATGATAGGGCACAATATGCTCTTGCCGATTGTTACTTTAATGGCGATGGAGTCTCAAAAGATTTAGTAGAAGCTTACGTATATTATAATTTGGCTGCAATAAATTTCCCGGGATCTCGAACAAATCGTGTATTCAAACTTGAAAAGGAAATGACCCCTTCGCAGATAGAAGTTGGCCAGAAGCGATTTAAGGAACTCCAGGCACAGATAGAAGCCAATAAGAAAGCCACGAGTAAGTAAGGGTCCAGGTGTCTATTAGTCCTTCATCTCTTAAGTCCTAATAAAGATTTAAGGTCGCAGAGTAAGTAGTAGGGAATAAGATGGGAGGAGTTTTAACTCCCCATCTGTTCTCCTATTCTTGCTCCCTTAGGGGTGGAAGTAATTGTTTCTCTATAGGGATTATTTATTTCCTCCCTTCGGCATCTTGCGACATACCCCACAAGGAATCTATTCCAGGTTAAGTCTCCGGATCCAAGTGGTCGCACCCTCGTAAAAATCACATAACTAAACTCTAAAATCTTAAGGGGGAAAGGGTGTTTGGACTTGTCAGATTACCGGAAACACCTAAAACGAATTCCGAAAACTCTATGACTAAATCACTACCGCTTGCCCTACTTGTTGCAGCAGGGCTTTTATCATCCACCGCACCAGCGAGTGCTTATACCACTTATGGACTAACCACCGTGAACGGCACCCAATATGACTTATCGCCCTTCGCTGACCTGTCCTACGCTGACCTGTCCCACGCTAACCTGTTCAACGCTAGCCTGTTCGGCGCTAACCTGTACAACGCTAGCCTGTTCTACTCTGACCTGTTCCACTCTGACCTGTCCTACGCTAACCTGACCAACGCTGACCTGTCCATGGCTAACCTGTACAACGCTTACCTGTCCAACGCTGACCTGTCCAACGCTAACCTGTACAACGCTTACCTGCTCGGCGCTGACCTGACCAACGCTACTGTGTCCTATTCCAATTGGACTGACTTCTCTCAAAACTCCGGTGCAATCGGTCTCGTTTCTTATGGCTACGACACCAGCCTTATTAACTATGCCGGTAATGGAGCCATCCCTGAGCCTTCCACTTACGGCTTAATCGGTATCGGTGCTCTCGGTGTAGCCTTCGCAGCTCGTCGCAAGAAACAAAAGAGCGTCTAATCTAAATTAAATGTCGGTAACAGAGCCCACTTTAATCGGTGGGTTTTTTGTTTATCGGTAAATCTGAATGTAGGGGGAGTGCTTAACTTTTCTCAGGAGGAAGTGATCTGTTTAGTGTTATGGCTAAACCCCTTGAAATCGTGTTTAGAAATTGCGTTATTTTCCCCCGGTGGTCCTACCTCGAGCGCTTAAAGGGGGTCCAAAGAGATTCCTTGTGGGTGGGCTCAATAAATGGTGCCCTAAATAACCCCTAAATCCTGCACGAAGCATGTCGAAGGATGTGCTAAATCCTTAGGAAACTCTATGATCGGGCCAAAAGTGGCCTTAACCCTTTATTTGCTGGGGGTTTAGTTTCCTTAAGTCCTTAACTATTAGCGCTTAAAGTGGTGGGCCCACCCGGATTTGAACCGGGAACCAAAGAATTATGAGTTCTCTGCTCTAACCATTGAGCTATAGGCCCGTGCTGAATGGATAACCTAATGCACCTGTTTTGAAAAGGAAAAGAAATATCTATTGTCCCTGGCCCTTTTTACGGGGTTTTCCTGACTCACCAGGCTTATCTCCACCGCCACCGCGCTTCGCATTCAAATCATAGGTCTCAGTCATCTTGCCGTCTTTGCCATTATCAAAATCGATTTTTAAATGGGTGCTGCTGAGAACATAACTCATGGATCTTTTTTCGCCGTTAAGCGTGAAACCGAGTTTGTACTTACCTTCACCTTCAATCGCCCAATCGGTAATCGTCGCACCGCGGAGTGGACCGTTCGCCGGACGTGGTGAAGAGGCACGCGGCTGTGGATCGACCTGGCCGCTCACCTCCGTCACAGTGCCGTGAAATCCAGTAAAGGTGTAAGGTGACTTCGCTAGTCCGTGATAGTGGTAACCATACTTGGTGTCTTCGTGTCCACCGCACTCATCTAATTTCTTTAAGGCTGAACCATCAGGCTCTGTCGCTCCATAAACGGGATAACCATCGAGAGCATAGGCGACCGGATTTCCTTTTCCGACCACAGTCTGTAAGTGAAGGGGAATGATGTGATAGTGATAATCATCCGCGCGTCCGCAGTGTCCGCCCCATTTGTCGAGCTCACCAATATCTTGCGATACTTCACCACGATTATTTTGCGGATTAAAAATTGCGATTCCATTCGCTGCTAAAGCAATCGCCCCACGTAAAAATCTTCCTTTAATCAAAGTCGGTTTATCTGCCTTCACCGGATTCAAGGGAATCATCCAAAGGTTCGTGCCAGTGTACGCCTGAGGTAGGGGAACTTGTTGCTGCCAATTCGTGATACCTATCATCATCGGGTGATCGGGAAACCCGTCGGACCCTACTAAAAGATATTTATCATTGGATGACACCTTAACGCGCGCCGTGGTCTTGAACACACTCGTCATGAAATCTTTACCGGTGAATGAGGAGGGTGAGGCCGGAGTGGTGGTACTGCTTAAAAGTATCGGACTAATAAACCAACTCATCGATGCACCCATCTCCGCATGCTTGGAGGGCGCCAGGCCGTGGGCATGTAATCCTGAGACTAGAACTAGGGATAGGCTTAAGGGTAAAAGTCTCATACACTCAGTTTAACACAGTGGTGTGTCATAAAGTTGCAAAATAAGTGACGTTGGCTAGTTTCGATTTTATTATAATTAAATTATGCCTTACCCCTACGAAGAAGAATATAAGAGCACAGTTTTTCAATACCAAGACTTTCCCGCTGATTGGCCTATGAGTTTTGCAATTCTCACAGCGTATGCCACGACGGGTGAAACTTGGACGCCCGCACAAAACATCGAGGCAGATCAAAAGCTTGAAGCCGAGTTGAAAAAGGGCGGTCATCGCATACATCGCATATCTGGCTACTCCAAAGATCTCGCCACACATGAGGAAGGTTGGGCGGTGGTGATGGATTTAAAACCGGCGTGGGACTTGGCCGTGAAGTACAAACAGGTAGCGCTTTTTTATTATCAGGACGACGAACTTTTATTGGTCTATTCGAAAGAGTTTTCCAGATACGACGAAGCCATCGTTAAAGTTGATCTGAATTTTAAAGACTCGGTCAGACCTTTCTTACCGAGAGTTTATCCACAAAAAAATTGAATAGCCGTGAGTAGTCATTTGGTGTAGTCTTCTGATATGTCGAAACCTTTACCCATTCTTTATGTTAAACCCAGCTGTCCTTGGTGTGTAAAAGCACTCGAGTGGTTTGCACAGCAGGGCGTGAAGGTCGATGTCCGTGATGTCATCGCCAACATGCATGAGATGCGTCAAATGGTCGCGCTCACCGGACAGTCCAAATGTCCTTCGTTTAAGCACGGAGACTTTGTGGTCGCTGACTTCGGCGTGGATGAATTCATCGCCAAAGCGAAGAAGCGTCCCGATGTCTGCCAAGAACTAGGACTTAAGTTGTAGTCCTAACTCAGTAGATCCCAAACTCTCATCACCATCACACTGAACCCTGCGAGGGCGACGGTGAGGCAAAGTGCTTTGCTGAGTTTGGATTCATCAACTTTCATTTTCACGAGTAAAGTGATGAGGATGGCTGATGCGAAAATCACGGAGGCTTGAGCTGATTCTACCCCGAGATTAAAACCTACAAGGATGGAGAGGATGTTAGATTTATCCCAGTCCTTGAGATTGTCCGTTACCGCTGCCGCAAAGCCGAGTCCGTGGATGAGTCCAAAGAAGAACGGCACGGTAAGCATCTGACGGTTGGAGGCCTTGCCCCAATAGGCTAAAACAGCTCCCACACCGATGGTGAAGGCGATGACCGGTTCAATCCATACGCTGATACTGGGAAGAAGTTCTAAGACGACTAGGCTGAGCGTAATACTGTGACCAAGGGTAAAGATGAGAGAACGTTTGAGTGCTTGTGTAACCGAGGCCGCGCCCAGAAACATCGCCAACATGAAAAGACAATGATCCCAGCCATCAGGAATCACGTGATTAAATCCTTCGTGGATAAAGGACATCAGGCGATTGGTGGATTGGGTAATTTTATCCCAAGCACTGGGAGGTGATTTGTCGCTGATGACTAAGTCTGCAGTTTTGCCTGGTTCAACACCGACAACTACCTGATACGTCATTTCTTTTCTTAGATTTGTGAAAACAATTCCTAATTCGGAAGGAAAACTAATTTCAACTTCTCGAGCGTCGGCCGGTAAATCGGCAGAAAAGACAACGGTATACAAAACAGGGTAGCGGTCCGCTTCGCCTTGTTGTTTGGAACGCTCTTTGACTTCCACGCCTGACGGAAAGCTAATTAATTTCTTGGTGATAATTTCTCCGTCGGCTCTAACGAGTAGATTTTTAGAAAACTCTTCTTTCTTTTCTTCGGAGCGTTGGATTAAGAGCTGACGATTAAACATGAAGTCGTCCAGCTCATCGACTCCAGCAGCTTGTGATGTTTTGCCTAAATAATAGGCAGGCACATCGAATTTAATACTGAGCGTTAAATGGTTCTTATCATCAATAATACCAATACAGGATGCCTCTTTCCAATCCGGATGTGCCAACGCCTTTAAACTTAATAAAAGTGTGAGCGCCCCGATGAAGAAACCTTTGAGCATTATTTTTTAAGACTCTTCGGGTCGTAAAATACTTTATCCATGAAAAGACCTCGGGCTGGCGCCGTGGGAACTTCGGAGGTAATCGTTTTTTCTTCGCGATAGGCGAGGAGACGCTCTGGTGTCATCTTGCCTTCGCCTACTCGAAGTAGTCCACCCACCAGTCGACGTACCATTTTGTATAAATAACCATCCGCCTCGGTGACCACGGTGATACGTTTACCTTTAGAAATAATACTGAGACGGCGGAGATCTTTGACGGGGCGCTCAGTTTCCATGCCCTGACTGTGGGTTGCGCCAAAGGCACGGAAATCATGCTTACCCATGATCAGTTTAGCGGCCCGACGCATGGCCTTCACATCGAGCTTATCCCAATCACGTCCGAGTGAATAGCGTGCCTTCCAAGGTAAAGAAAAACCTATATTAATTTCATAACGATAGCGCTTACCCTTGGACGAATACCGGGCGTGAAATTTACTAGGGACACGTTGAATTCGCGTAACGAGTATTCCCGCCTGTTCGCCGGTGTTGAGTGCGTCTTGGAGTTTCTTGGGCGAGTGACGCCAGAAAGCATCGAAGTGAAAAGTTTGACCTACACTATGCACACCGGCGTCGGTTCTTCCGCTTCCATGAATGACCACGGGCTTTTTAAAAATGCGAGAGAGACGAGCGCGAATTTCACCTTCGACGGTGTGAGCGTTATTTTGAATCTGCCAACCCATGTAGTCCGAACCATCGTAAGCCACGGTTACTAAAAATCTTTCTTCAGTTAAATCTGTCTTACCCGTTTTCATAGGTCGGTGCTTTGTCCAATTCCTTTACTGTTAAGATAGTCCTGAAGTAAAATCGCTGCAGCGCGCGAATCACGTTCACCCGATTTACGTTGTTGGGTGCGTTCGTGAGCGTTCTTTGGTTTTTTGTGATGATTGATGCTGTCGGCGGCCTGACTGGTCAGACCCTCATCAATGAGTTCAATCGGCAGGTTGAAACGTTTTTTGAGTTCTTCGGAAAAGTCATCCACCTCGTAACACTTCTTCGTTTTCTCGCCTTCGAGGGAGAGAGGGTAACCGAGAATTAAATGGGTGACGCGGAGTCGGGTGATTTCGCGTTGAATGTGTTCAAATCGTGCAGCCAGTTCTTCGTCGATGGCGGCGGGAAGAGGAAATGCCATGCCGAGATCGTCCGCATAGCTTAGGCCGATGCGTTTGCTTCCATAGTCGATGCCTAGATAAACATTTCCCACAGCAAGACCCTGTAAAGTCTCATGGGGTTTTTCAATCTCCACTTTTATAATCTATGCAGGGGTTTGACATACGGCAGCAGATTCGATGAATAGACTAAATGAAAACGGCAGTAACACTCACTGGACATGAGCGCGCCCTCTACGCTCGCCAGATGCGTCTGCCCGAAGTGGGTGAGGGCGGTCAGGTTAATATTAAAAATGCAAAAGTCCTTTTAATTGGTGCGGGCGGTCTGGGGTCACCTGCTGCTTTATACCTGGTCGCCGCCGGAGTCGGTACCATCGGCATCGCGGATCCTGACAAGGTAGACCTCAGCAATTTACACCGTCAAATCATTCACGGATTTGATACGCTCGGATTGCCTAAAACTATTTCCGCCGCTGAATCACTTAAGGAATTAAATCCGGGTGCCGAAATTATTTTACACCCCGAAGGACTCACCGCCGAAAACGCACTAGAACTCGTGAGTCGCTATGACGTCGTCGTGGATGGAGCGGATAATTTCGCGACGAGGTTCTTGGCGGCCGATGCCTGCGTCTTGGCAAAAAAACCCTTGGTTCATGGCAGTGTTTTAAGAGGCGAAGGTCAGGTCGGTACCTTTTTACCTAATCACGGATGTTATCGATGCGTGTATCCGACGATTCCTGATGCGAGTTCAGTTCCGACCTGTTCGGAGGCTGGAGTACTCGGTGCGACGTGTGGAGTCATCGGATCGTGGATGGCGGCGGAGACTTTAGCCATTTTACTTAAACAGCGTCAGCAATCTCAGATGTTTGTCATCAACGTGGCAGAGGGCCGAAGCCAAAAAATCTCCATCGCACAAGATAGTCACTGTCCGGTTTGTGGTAAGTCGCCCCAGATTTCCGAAATCAGAGCCGAGAACTACCAATCATCGGTTTGTGAAACTCCTCATTTAAATATGAAAGAATCACCCTTAGAAATTTCCGTGACGGAAGCTCATCAACAACTGAGTTCAGCGCAGCCTCCTGTTCTCATTGATGTGCGTGAGACCGATGAGCATGCGATTGGTCATGTAGCGCAGGCTCGTTTAATTCCGTTGGCCGATATCCCTAATCAACTTGCGAACATTCCGCAAAACCGCCCGGTGCTGATCATTTGTCACCACGGGGGTAGAAGCATGCGGGCGACGCAGTTTCTTCGTTCAAAAGGCTATGTTTTAGCCACTAACATTAAGGGTGGTATCGATGCCTGGTCGCTCCAAGTGGATCCACAAATCCCGCGCTACTAGGTCAGTCGAGGCTTGCGACACTCAAAATTTTCCTCTTTCTAA
>CAIMFE010000012.1 GCA_903840235.1 uncultured Opitutia bacterium
AGATACTGACCTTCTGAGTTGAGCTGCTTAACATCGCCGAGCTTCTCGCTATAAACTTTTAAAACTTCTTTTTCGATACGGGAACGCAGTGCTTTATTTTTGATCGGGAATACGCATTCGACTCGACGCATAAAATTACGCGGCATCCAGTCAGCACTACCCATTAAAATAATCGGCTCCCCGCTCGAATTCTCGAAACGGAAAAGTCTGCTATGCTCTAAAAAGCGTCCTAAAACACTGAAAACCTTAATGTTTTCGCTCTTACCGGGAATGCCTGGTTTCAAGCAACAAATACCACGTACAATCAGGTGAATAGAAACTCCCGCATTCGAAGCTTCGTAGAGTGCCTTGATCACTTCAGGGTCCACCAGGCTATTTACCTTCGCAAAAATTTTAGCGGGTCGACCTGCTTTAGCGGCAGTAATTTCTGATTTAATTAAATCGAGAATTCCGCGATGCAAGTGGAAGGGCGCAACCAGAAGGTGTTTGAATTTGGGTTTAGCGAGATTTCCGGTTAATACATTAAATAATAATCCTACTTCAGAAGTAATTTCTTCATCAGCTGTGAAGAGAGAAAAGTCGGTGTAAAGTCGGGCTGTCTTAGGATTATAATTTCCCGTACCCAAGTGCACGTAACGTTTAAGGCCAGTTTTTTCCTGACGAATAATCAGACACGCTTTGCAGTGCGTCTTCAGTCCTGCGAGCCCGTAAACCACGTGGGCACCCGCTTCTTGTAACTGACGCGACCATTCGATGTTATTAAGTTCATCAAAGCGGGCCCGTAGTTCCACCAAGGCGGTAACCTGTTTACCATTTTGCGCGGCTTCTTTTAAGGCTTCAACAATCGGTGAGTCACCGCTGGTTCGATAGAGGGTTAGTTTAATCGCAACCACCGAATCATCTTTAGCGGCCTGACGGAGCAAATCTACCACTGGGGTAAATGATTCGTACGGATGGTGTAGTAGAATGTCTCCTTTAGAAATTTTGGAGAAAATCTTTGATGGCTCACTCAGTTCGGCCGGAGTTACCGAAGAAAAACTTGGGAAAACCAGATCAGGACGATTCACGAGATCAATCAAACTGCTTAACCGCATCATGTTAATCGGGCCTTGAATGCGGAAGGTGTTATCAACCCCTAGACCGATGGATTTTAATAACCAGGTAAGTTCGTCGTCGGGTACCGAGTCCTCAATCTCCAGTCGAACGGGAGCGCCTTTTCGTAAATTACGAATTTCGTCTTCAATCGCATCGAGCAAGTTTACAGTTTCTTCTTCGTCGACATACAAATCGCTGTTCCGGGTAATGCGGAATGCCCACGATCCTTTGAGTTCTAATCCAGGGAAAAGTCGTTCGATGAAAATTTGCGTAACGATGCTGAGCAACGTGAATGAACGCTTGTTAGTCGGTCCAAGAGCTAAAATACGAGGCAGCACTCGAGGAACGGGAACCACCGCGCGACGTGTTTCGCCGGACTCTGGATCTTTCAATAAGGCCAATAAATATAAGCCTTTATTGGTCAGTACGGGGAAGGGGTGAGAGGGGTCGATCGCCAGAGGGGTCAACGCCGGCAAGATATCTTTATCAAATCTTGCCGAAAGTTCATTCAGCTCAGCCTTGGTGAGTTGGCCTTTAATTTTATATTCGATGCCTTCTTTAGCAAGGGCGGGTACAATCAGTTCCTTCCAGCAATTCTGCTGTGCACTCACTAAATCGTGAGCACGTTTTAATACTTCTTGTAGAAATTCACGAGTGGCTGGGTGACTAGCCGATTCTTCCTGTTGCATAATACCAGCAACACGAATCTCAAAAAATTCATCTAAGTTTGAACTAACGATGGAAAGAAAGCGTACTCGCTCGAGAAGTGGTACGGTTGGATCTTCAGCCAACTCCAACACCCGTCGGTCAAAACTTAGCCAGCTGAGTTCACGATTAAACATTTCTAAGCCATAACTATTCACGAAAGCGTTGTCACTCTCACACCATAAATTTTGGAATTTTTAGCCAAAACTTCCCAAAGTTCGTCACTTTCCTGTCACAAATAGCCCCATTTAACTCAGTTTCTCGGCTGCGCAGCCCAAACAGTCTTCAGGTCGGCACTATTCGATAATCTCACCTTCACTGCAGACGGTTGAGAATGGCTGACCATATCCCCGCGTTCAAATTGTGCCGCCAAAAGTTTAACATCATGTTTCGATAGGCCACGCGTGGAGACTTCGACCGTTTGTAACTGTCCGTTTTGCACTCCAATAAATCGAAGAAGACCTTTGATAATTTGAATATCGGAAACGATTCGTATCGCGGAACTATCTATGCGGGGAATCTTTTGATCGGAAAAAGCCGCAAAAGTAAAACGCACATCACGTAAGTCGCGGTGTAACTTACGATTTATAAATTCAGTGGTGGAAGGTATTTGCCAGTGACGAACCTCGTGCGACCAGTGCACACCATCCGCGAGTTGCGGACAGGGGTGGGCGTCTAATTCAGGTCCAATTCTGGTCACGATTTCTTGAGCGGCAATATCATCACTGAGTTTTTGTAAGCGCTGAGAAGTTACCTTGAGTGCTGGTTCTAAAATTAAAATAAGTCCATCGGGCGTAAGCCGATCCTTCATTGACTCTACCCACTGGACGAGGGCAGGCTGACTGAGTGACTTCATTTCATTCAACACGAAGCCAGCGATGATGATATCGAACGGGCCCTCCGGCCAGGTGTCGGCACGGTGGGCATCGCCAATCCTTGTTTTAACATTGTATTTATTACCTAAAACCGCTTCTGCGAATGGCTCAAGTGCCGCCAAGGCCGTGGCTGAATGGTCGAGTGCATTGAGCTCTAATTCTTTCACGCCCAACTTTTTAAAGTAGTGAGCACAGGCAACGCCACAGGAGCCTGGGCCCGATCCCAAATCCAAAATGCGCATCGGAGAAGTCGGTGCCTTCCACTGTCGAGCCTCAGTGATAAATCGCAGGGCATAGGTCGTACGAACGAAACTTTGAGGTAAGAAAAATAAACCGTAAGCAGACAATAATTCGTTATCCGCAAAATAGTCGGGAAACTTTTTATCGGGTCTATCGATCGTAAATAAATCAGAAAGTCTGGCGACAGATGGAGTGATTTTCTCTAACGCCTCCTCCTCTTTTAAGCCAGTGATTTGTTCAGCGAAATTCAGCCAATACTCTTCGGCGATTTCGGGATATTGATTCAGCGGATTAGTCTCCGACATCGCGACGACCCTCCAGCGCACTTCGCAGGGTTGCGGAATCAGCAAAAGTTAAGCCGCTACCGCTGGGTAGTCCAAAGCCAATACGACTTACTTTAATCCCAGCACGAATATTGGAGATGCTTTCACGGATGTAATGACACGTCGCTTCGCCTTCGATGTCGTTACCCAGGGCGAGAACGATTTCACTGATCGGCTCGTCTTTCAGTCGCTTCTCGAGAGACGCTAAATTCAAATGTTCGGGGCCAACGCCGTTGATAGGTGAAAGTCGGCCGTGGAGGACGTGGTAGGTGCCCCGGTGGGCCTGAGAGCGTTCGATAGCTAGTAAGTCAGGCACTTGCTCAACGATACAGAGCGAAGTGGCTTCACGCTTGGGATCCACGCAAACCTCACAAAGGTCGCCTTCAGCGATACTACCACAACGGTTACAACGCTTAACCTGTTTGGAGGCTGCAGTCAGAGATTCGAGGATGGGGCCTAATTTTTCTGGCTTCTCAACTAATAAATAGAGCGCGATTCTTTCTGCCGAGCGGTGACCCAGGCCAGGGAGCTGGCGAAGAAGCTGACGAACTTTTTCAAACGAAGGAGTCACGAATAAATGAACCTCACTTATAACTCATATTTAGTCAAGGGTTCACCGATGTTTACAGGTTGCCTGGCTGGTAAAAAGAATTGATTTATAAGTGTAATCAATGCTCGCCCCAAACAAAATTGAAATCGTCGGTGACTTTGTTGCCATCCAATGGACCGATCAAACGGAACATTTTCTGAGTGGGGAATTTTTACGAGAACGCTCACCCAGTGCCGAGAACATGGGCGAGGTGGATATTCTAGGCAAGCGATGGGGTGGGGATGGTCCGCGACAATTCCCAGGTGTCAGTGTCATGCAATTAACTAGAATTGGTAACTATGCTGTAACCTTCGAGTTCAGCGACGGACACAAGACTGGCATCTACAGTTGGGAATACCTAAGACAGATCGCCGACTTGCAGAAATAATTTTTTACTTATTGCCCCAGTGGGAAAAATAACAGAATATAAGCGTGTGAAAAAAACCTACGTCTTGGACACGAATGTTTTAATTCATGATCCAGAATCGCTCTTTAAGTTTGATGAGCATATTGTAGCAATCCCAGTCGAGGTACTCTCCGAACTGGATCGCCACAAAACCCAACCGGGGCAGTTGGGTGCCAGTGCTCGGCGCGTCAATCGCACCGTGCGTTCTCTTTTTGAGAATAAGAATTTAAAAGATATCGTTGAAGGCGATGTCACCAAACCGGGTGCATTACACGCCGACTTGCGTGATGGTGGTGAACTAAGAATTATCGTAAATGAGTCTTTGATTCGCGATCACTTTACAGGTCCTAAGAACGAACGTCTTCGGGCCGTGTTCATGCAGGTCGATGCTCCAGATCACCGCATCATCGCCTCAGCACTTTACTTACGTGATACGTCTAAAGGTTCAGTAATCTTGGTCACCAAAGATGCCTGTATGGCACTCAAGGCCCAAGCCCTCGGCCTCGAAGTTCAAGATTATCGCAATGACCGCATCGAGATCAGTGATTACGGCGAATATCGTTCGATCCCCATTTCCGCAGCCGCCATGCGCGACTTCCGTGATGTCGCCCAAGTCGCCGTTAATTTCAAAAAAGACGATCCAGCTCCCATCATCAATGAGTATGTGATGCTCACTTCGGATTCTTGGACCGAACCCGCCAGACACGTGGGCGATGGTGCGTTTGTCCCATTGAGTCTTTACCGTGAATTTATTTCCACCGCAAGTGGGGCACGCAAGGGACTACAGATGCCACGCGGCATGCGCGTCATACCAAAAAATTTCGAACAGTGGATCTTCCTCGATGCACTGCTTAATCCCGATATTAAATTAGTGACCTGCTTCGGTCGTGCTGGCACGGGTAAGACATTCTTATCCATCGCCGCGGCACTTTCTCAGGTCTTGAGCGATTTCTCACCTTACAAGAAATTGTATGTTTCTCGTCCGGTCGTCCAAATCGGTAAAGACATCGGTGCACTCCCAGGAACTAAAGAAGAAAAACTTTCTCCTTATATTCAGCCTTATTTTGATAACTTAGAAGTTCTCTTCTCACGCACGGGGGCACCTGCGGCCGCCCAAGTTCCAGCCAATAGCAAACTAGCCATCGCTACCGACTCACAGAGAAAACAAAAGAAAGCTCAGGCGATGAAAGCAGCCCAACCTATTTTCGGCTCTCAGTTTCAACAAATCGGACAACCCAGAAAACCCTACCAGTGGCTCATTGATTCTGGTTTAATCGAAATTGAAGCGATGACCTTTATTCGCGGTCGATCCATCGGTCATGCATTCATGATTGTGGATGAGGCTCAAAACATGACGCCTCATGAAGCTAAAACCGTGATCACACGTATCGGCGAAGGCTCTAAAGTAGTCCTCATCGGTGACCTTGATCAGGTCGACACTCCTTACCTGGACAGCAAATCGAACGGCCTCATTCACACGCATGAACGAATGAAAGGGCATAGTATCTGCGCTAACGTCAGATTACTCCAAGGCGTACGCAGTGCACTTTCTGAATTAGCCGCTCAGGTAATGTGAACAAATTTTACTGGGTAGGTTCTACAAAGGATTAATCCATTCTTGCTCACGTCGCTGGGCTCTATTGGCTTGTGAGTCGTGGAGAAGGAAACCCCCATGCAAAAACAATACCGGGAGATGCGAGACAAACTCGCACCGGGTACTCTTTTGCTATTTCGACTGGGCGACTTCTATGAAGTATTTGGCGATGACGCTGTAACCGCCTCCAAGGTCATTGGCTTAACCCTCACGAAGCGACATGAGACGCCTATGGCTGGCTTGCCGTATCACGCGGCACCTAATTACGTAAACCGACTTCTTGCAGCAGGCTGGAAGGTCGCCATCTGCGATCAGCTCGAAGCTCCCGTCACTGGTAAACTGGTACGTCGTGGTATCACTCGCATTCTCACACCTGGGACTGCGCTGGAAGACTCCCAACTGGACTCACGTCGCGGTAATTACCTCTTAGCGCTCAACTGGAATAAACAAGGTTGGCACGCGTCGTGGCTAGATGTTTCAACCGCAGATTTTCGTATCGCCACCGACACTCAAGTGGAACGTTTGTTATCACTTTTACATTCTATCAATCCACGCGAAGTTTTATTACCCGAAGGTATGGAGGTTGATCCCGCGTTTAGTCAACACCTCGAAATATTTCTAGAAGGTAGATCGGTCTCACGTCTCCCGAGTTGGAATTTTGATAGCACCACAGGGTTTCAGCTCGTTTGCCAAACACTCTCCGTTCATAGTCTGGCGGGCTTTGGAATCAATGATGCTCATCCCGCACTCGGTGCAGCCGGTGCGGTACTCGGATACGTGACAGACTCGTTGTGCAGTCGCCCGCAAAATCTTTTCAAAGTTACGGAACTCAAGCTTGGCTCCTCGGTGCTCATCGATGCCGCCTCGGCCAAGAATCTTGAACTCTTTAATGGAACCAATGGCTCCAATGAAACTTCTCTTTTAGAATCGATTGATCGTACCTGCACCGCAGGTGGGGCCAGACTTTTGGCCATGTGGCTAACGGAGCCCTCCACGGATTTAGGAATCATTCAACAACGTCAGAATGCCGTCACGGGTTTTATTAAACATCCTGGAGCCTCCGCACGCGTGGCTGAACTTCTCAATAGCACCCGTGATATTCCAAGAATTTTAGCACGCTTACAGAATCGACTGCGCAACCCCCGCGAACTGGGTGGCATTCGCGATTCTCTTAAAGCCTTTCCCGCTCTCAAAGAAGAATTGGCAGCCTTACCTAATCCTGCCGTTCAATTTTACGCTGAAAAAATTGACTGTGAAAATGAACTATTAATTAAACTGGAAAAAGCTTTAGCTGACGAATTGCCCATCGATTTAACCGAAGGTGGGGCATTGCGAACCGGCTTTGATTTCGAACTCGATCGCCTCCGCTCACTCGCGACCGACAGTAAAACTTGGATTTCCGATTTTGAACGTCAGGAACAAACCCGCACAGGTATTAAGAATTTAAAAGTAAAATATAATGGTGCGTTTGGCTACGCTATCGAAGTAACGAAATCGAACTTAGACCAAGTTCCCGCTGACTATATTCGTAAACAAACGATGGTGAATGCGGAACGTTACACGACCGAAGAACTCCGTAAAAAGGAACGGGAAGTGTTACGTGCGGACGAACAAGCGCTGTCTCGTGAATTAGATTTATTCCAGATTTTGCTTAATGAAGTACTGGCCAAAACTTGCTCGCTCTTAGTGACCGCACAAACGTTGGCGGAGGTCGACATCTTGCATGGCTGGGCTGAATTAGCCCGAGAGTCGAATTGGTGCTGTCCTACCGTAGACCATTCTGACGTTATTAAAATTAAACAAGGCCGCCACCCAGTCATTGAACGTGTTTTACAAAACAGACCAGGAGCTGGGTCGTTTGTACCTAATGATACTGACCTCCAATCGAGCAAAGAACAAATCGCCTTGATCACCGGACCGAACATGGCGGGTAAATCGACGTACATCCGACAAGTCGCTCTGATTGTTTTACTCGCTCATATCGGTTGCTGGGTACCCGCAACCGAAGCCCATATCGGTTTAGTGGACAGAGTATTTTGTCGCGTCGGCGCCTCGGATGAACTGGCCCGAGGTAATTCTACTTTCATGGTGGAGATGAATGAGACCGCTAATATTTTAAATAACGCCACGGTTAAGTCTTTGGTCGTGTTAGATGAAATCGGTCGCGGCACGAGCACCTATGATGGCATCAGCATCGCTTGGGCGGTTGCCGAACACTTACACAGCAAAGAGAATGCCGGACCCCGAACACTTTTTGCGACCCACTATCACGAGTTAACACAATTAGCCTCATCGTTGAGTCGTTTACGTAATTGGTCTGTCGCCGTCAAAGAATGGCAGGATGAAATTGTTTTCATTCGCCGTGTGGTGCCAGGCGCAGCTGATCGTTCCTATGGCATCCAAGTAGCCCGATTAGCCGGCATGCCTCCTGGTGTGGTATCGCGGGCACGTGAAATTTTATCCGGTTTAGAAACCGGTAGTGGCCTGCCCAATAAACAAGTCGTCACCACGGCCGACGTCAGTGAACTGGCCGTACCCGTTAAAGTAGCAAAAAAGAAAACTGAAACTCCTGCAGCGAAAAGTCCGCCTGAGAAAAAGAATCAAGGCCCCGAGTTAGATTTATTCGGGTAAGTCGCGGTGCTCATTCCAACTGCACGAATTAAACTTAGCCCAACATCCTTCGTGGTGTGATTGATCGTAAATCGGGGAGTGAACATTGACCGGGTCACTATTGAGCGCCTTGCCCAGAACTTTAGGAAAATCTTCAGCGAAAAGTTCCCAGTCGCAACCTGCTAAGAGTGTGCGTGAAATGTAGCCTTCGATTAAAAGACCGTTTTTATTACGTTTTTGGGCCGCACCTGCGACTTTACGATTATCTTCCACTAAGACCAAATCATGGGGCTCGGCGTGATGCTCACATTGATCAGGAGCTTTAAATTCTCTTTGCGCAGAAGGCAACGGAACTAATTTAACTTTCAGTTTTTGCGCAAGCAGACAGTCGAGCAAGGCACGGTGCACCGTTTCGTAAGCTTCTAGTGTACCAGATTTGTAGAGCGGATGTTCAGGTGGAATCACAATCGCAAATGTCCAATCCTCCATGTGCGAAACTAAACCACCGCCCGTTGAACGACGAACCAAAGGAATGTGAGGTGGGACAACCGCGCGATATTTTTTCCATTCTTGCGAGACGCCGAAAGTGTAAGCGGGTTCGGACCAAGCGAAGGGACGATAACGAATATTTTTGGGATGCGGATAGTGATCGAGCAACAATAAGTTGGCCGACATATTGGCTACGGCGGTGCAATATTCGCGGGGTAGTACATCCATATTAATAATCTAACGACTTCTGGAGTAAACGCACGACCTTTCGACCGGTTTCCTTTTCATACCAGTCTTCACAGCCGCGGGGCACACGTAATTCCCCTAATTGGTCAATAAATGTCTGGGC
>CAIMFE010000013.1 GCA_903840235.1 uncultured Opitutia bacterium
CTTTCTGGTTCTGCCGACTTACACGGCTCAACCAAGAATTACATTAAGGATGTCGGTGATTTCGACATCGCCACACCCGCTGGTCGCAATCTCTACTTCGGTATTCGTGAACACGTGATGGGTGCGATTATCAACGGTATCGCTTACCACGGAATCTTCAAAGGATCAGGCGCAACCTTCCTCACCTTCTCCGATTATCTCCGTCCCTCTATCCGCGTTGCGGCGTTAGCAAAACTTCAAGCGTTCTATATCTTCACTCACGACTCGGTGGGCGTTGGTGAAGACGGACCTACCCACCAACCGGTTGAAACCGTTAGCGCCCTACGTTGCATTCCTAATCTCGATGTCATGCGTCCAGCTGACGCCGAAGAAACGGCTGCAGCCTTCGCACATGCGGTCGCTCGTCGCGATGGCCCTGTAGCCCTTATTCTTTCACGCCAAAACGTCCCTTCGCTCGACAGCATTCCTGTTTCGACCCGGCGCCAAGGCACACTCAAAGGTGCTTACATCGCACGCAAAGAAACAGCCGCTCTCACGCACATCATCATCGGAACGGGTAGCGAGCTCCAACTCGCTCTCGCCGCCGCAGAAGAATTAGGTGCCGGTGTTCGCGTTGTATCGATGCCTTCCATGGAAGCCTTTGCTCGCCAATCAAAAGCCTACCAAGAGGAAGTTCTTCCTTCGACCTGCGCTAAACGCGTCAGCATTGAAGCGGGTGTAACTATTTCTTGGGGTCGCTACGTCGGCATCACCGGCAAAGCCCTCGGCACTGATCGCTTTGGATTAAGCGCTCCTGGCGATATCGCTATGAAGGAATGTGGTATGACCAAAGAAGCTGTAGTCGCTGCCGCGAAAGCACTCTAAGTCTAATCTATATTCTAAATAAAAGAACGAAGACTCTCGGGTCTTCGTTCTTTTTATTTAACGGGCTTCAAAGCACTGAGTGGTATCTTAAATAAGTCACCCTGCTCGGACCCCACCAACAAAGTCTTAGTGTCTAGCCACGCACAGCCTTCAATCTGCCAAGAAAGTAAGGGCGGAGAGAGCGGCGCATACTCCATCGAACCATTAAAAATATTTTCGCCGGCGACCGGTAAGGTGATTACCCAAACGGCTCGATAAGTCAAAATAGCCAAGCTCTTCCCATCAGGAGAAACTGAAGCGTCGGTGACCATACCCTTCGCATTAAATTGGGCTATTTTCGTTAATTGGGCCGGTTGATTCGCCTGAGGAATATCGATGCGCCACAATTCGGTGAAGGTGTCGCGGCGATGTTTAGTTAAAAAATAAATATTACCTTTAATTTTAAATACCGATTCACAGTCATGCTTGAGTTCTGGATCAGGAAACTCTTTTTGATCGGGCCAAATAAACGAAATCGTTTTAACCTCGGCTACCTCCGGATTTTGCGCGGAGGGCTCTTTAAACAGATAGAGATTCAATTGACGGCGGTTGGAGATGTTATTTCCCACATCTGCCACAATCATATTACCATCCGCATCACCGGTCAGAGCCTCCCAATCGTAATTTTTTGACCCTTTAATCGGGATCCCCTTCGCACCCCAGACCACCGTGGATCCATCGCTGTGAATCGGGATAATTTCTGTTTTGTTGCCCGAATCGGAAAGAGTCCAAAACGCTCCAGGGTTTTGCTGACTAGCCCAAAGTGCCGAACATTCAGGAACTAATTTCTTATCTACTTTAGCGGAGGCTTGCAGCTGAAAGGCGTCCATTTCTGGAACTTCACGAACGACCACCGGCACGTCACCTCCCCATAAAGTGACCGCTAAGAATAAGTAGAGTGAGCCTAACCGCATCAGGATAATACTTTTAATAAAATCAAAATAAGCAACCTTGAGAATTACCCTTTGCTTTTAAACTAATTGAATCTAAACCTCACCTATGGCTCGAAAATCTTCGCGCGCGCTTTGGACAGCCCACCTTAAAGGCGGAGCACGCGTTGTCACATCGGCCAAACCATCACCGCGAACCAAAAAAGTCGTCGAGAAAAATTCGCAACGCGGTGTTCGGGGGATTATTCTCGGAATCGATCCTTCGCTCCGCGGAACTGGTCTCGCCGTGATTGATTCTCGAACCGAGCCTTACCAATTATTGGCGAGTATCACGGTAAAAATTACGCCTAAATTTAGTGCGATTGAATGCTTGGGCAAAATCGCTGAAGCGGTCGAAGGGATGACTGAGAAATTTAAGATAGATCAAGCGGCTATTGAAGAAACCATTTACGTGCAAAATTTTCGGACCGCTCAAGCCATGGGTGCCTCGCGTGGAGCTGCGCTCAGTATCCTCGCTCGACTTAATATTCAGGTTAAGGAATACGCCCCGAAACGCATTAAGTTAGCTATTACTGGCCACGGGAGTGCGAGCAAAGAACAGGTCGGCAAAATGATAAAATCCATTCTGAATCTTCGTAGTGAATTACCCTTGGACGAATCCGACGCTGCGGCGATTGCCCTTTGCCACGCGTTTACGGCGCGCGGGTAAATTACTCTTCGCTCACGACGAAATTATCAGAGCGACCATTGGCCTGACTCCAGCGCGCCATGAGTTCATCTAAGCGCACGGGACGAACATTCTGTTTAAGATTATGCGCTCCCGCATCTAAGCACACTTTAAGCTGTTGCCAGACTTGTGAGTAGGATCGGCTGAAGCGCAGGGATTCGTCGCGCACCAGACTCGAAACGTGGCAGCAGCCTCCCACACTCGTCATTAAAAATCGACCCGCCTTCAACTCTTCTTCACTCGAAGCACGTAAATCAAATCGTGCATAGTGTAAGGCTGGAAAACGTTTAGCCAAGGTGGTGAGCGCTTGAACGAGAGCTGGTGTATTTAAATCTGGGCGATGTAAGCAACGAGCGCCATGGCCGTAACTGCCTGAAAGATTTAGGATAACTTTTTGGCCGGCGGGAATGACTTTATTTAAATCGCGCGCGTGACACTGAATAAATAATTCGGCACGTGAAACGGCAAACTCATCTAGCCAAATTAATTCTTCCAAGGTTTGCTCTCCATCACCCATCACGACGATATCATTCTTCTGCACGATGGCCATAATATGACCATCGTCCTGTCCAGGATTTCTCCGCCAGACGACTTCAAACTCTAAGCCACTAATAAATTTCTGTAGGATAAAGTCTTCTTTGGCATTCCCCACCCAGCGATTAAGTTGTTCGTCATTTTTAATATAGCGAAGGCCGGCACCATCTTCAGAAACCTCGGGTTTAAACACTAAGGGATATCCATGACAAACCGCGAAGGCTTGAGCTTCTTTTAATCGCTCTTCGACCTTATCCTCCAAAGATAGGGCGATATGCGGACAGCAACGAGAATCGCGCTGGAATGGCCTTAAGAGGAGTGATTTAGCATCCCCGATAAATCCACCGATACGGCCAAAGGATGGGTTCGCTGAAGCAAAAGCGGTTAGACTATGATGCCTCAAAGTTAAGAAAATAATGCCTACACGAATCGGAAAATAAACGATCCAACTTGGCCAAAGCGAAGGTTGTATGAAGCCGCGTACTTTCATCACGATCTGACGGCGACCTCGCCAAGTAAGCGACGGTACCAACCAGTGAGTTAATATATGCAAGGCAACTAAGACTCCGACGATAATCCAAACCGCATTACTCTTAAAGTTGTGCAAGAGGCGCATACCATCATCGCCAAATTTATAACCGAGCCAAATCAGTGGAGGCGTCCAAATCAGTGCCGCTACCATGAGAAGTAGGCCCAAGCGCATTAAATCTAATTTCATAATACCCGCGGTGATGAACGTGGGCAAACGGCTGGCGGGAACAAATCGTGAACTGACGACTACTAACATTCCCTTCGGCGTGGAGAACCAGCCAGCCCACTGATTCACTTTATGTTCTTTGATAATCCACTTAAAGGGCGCCCGACCCAGGGCCTGACGACCGAACACTCGTCCAATCATATAGAGTGTCATATCTCCGATAAAAATGCCCACGAAACACGCCACGGTAGCGGACCAAAAATCAATGATACCCACTGAAACCATTAAGCCTGATGCCAAGCAGGTGGGATCTTCCGCGACAAACGTACAAACAATAATAAATAACAACAGCATCCAATAATGCATACCAATCGCATGAGGGATGGGCGGATTTGAGGAAGGCAAAGGTGGACTTAGTTTTGGAAGATTCGTTGTGAAATCTACAATCTCACCAGCCACCACTTCTTTCTGTTCAAAGACCACATCGCGCCCGCCGTGATAAACTTTCAAACGCGCACTGGGTATTAATTTTGCGGTGTAACGAGCAGCATCTACCGGCGTGAGTAAATCGCTATCTCCGTGAATGATTAACAGCGGACGATTAAGTTCATCGAGTAACTTTTTATTCTCCGATAAGTCCGTGTCGAAAACTGTTTTAGCATAATCACGATCCCAGGGCAGTAAATCCGCGGCACCAAAATTAGGGGTGAGTCGGGCTACACCCCAAAAGAATGCACCCTGAAATCCATAGACGATTTTATTGACCAGGGGATTTCCGAGTAGTTCGAAAGCTTGCACCCCCGGAGCGGATAATAGCGTTACCGATTCCACCCTGTCGCGATGCAAATTAGTTAATTCTAGTACCGCGACACCGCCGAGTCCTTGCCCTAATAAATGATATTTTTGAATTCCCCTTTTTTCGAGTAACGCGGCAACCACTTGAGCATTGGCCTCCATGGAGTGACTGGGAACACTTCCGTAAGACGAAGCGAATCCTGGGAGATAAGGTTCAACGACCGCAACTTTTCCTGACTTAGCAAGGTCCGCACAAAACTGGTTTCCTCGACTGTCCCAAGGTACGCGATGGATATATACCAAAACGGGCTTATCACCGGCGCTATTATTTTGGTCGAATCCGTAAAAGTTAGCGTGAATCGGAATTTGTTTTTCGGTCGGAATGACTCGGTCATCTTTATAGTCAAAAGCCGGAACAAAAATCGGATTCTGACTGGACTGCTTTTCGACCGCACTGAAAATAGGAAAAGTGTTAGAGAGAATAACCAAGACTAAGTAGGTCACAGCAATCCACCATTTAGGGGGTACTCGCCGAAGATTTGCCTTACTTTGGTCAAAAGCCTGCATTGCTTTAATTCAACCCAACCGTGAACAAGGCGCAAGGAGGGAAGATATTATTTAGTTAAGGGAAATTTATGGCTTCCTTTAATGGTCTTAAACCTCTTGTGTTTGGCTGTGGAAGCCTCCGCCAAGGAACTGCCCGGCCTGCGGGTGACCATCGATAAGTTGGTTCACCATCGCGACCCCAACTTTCCACCCGAAACGCCCCACGCCTTCGTTTACTTTCTTACTATTAATAATATTTCATCCCATACCGTTAAATTTTTCGGACGTAAATGGATCATCCGCCATCGCGATGGTTCGACGGAAGTGATTCAGGGCGATGGTATCGTCGGCCAAACTCCCACCATCCCGCCCGGCGAACAGTTTTCTTATAACAGCTATCACCTCACCGGCGAACCGGTCACCGCTGAAGGTGCCTTTCACGGTGAAACCGAAGACGGCGAACGCGTGTTTGTCCGCATCCCGTCCTTTGAAATGATTCCACCCTCTTCTAATATTTAATGAGAATAACAGATTTAAATTCCGGCCGCGAAATTGGAGCTAATTGCATGCTCGCTGAGTTTGGAGGACTCCGCTTCGTCATCGATTGCGGAATGCATC
>CAIMFE010000014.1 GCA_903840235.1 uncultured Opitutia bacterium
ACTTTTTTTCTCCTGAAGGTAAATTTTATTTAATTCTAAAAAGTCGGCTTCCTTCGGACCGCTCTCGATCACGTGTTGATAATGACCCGCGTGTTGTAATTCATATTCGGAAGCAGCCACGCGACGATCGATTTCATCTTCAGGATCTGTGCCGCGACCCGTAAGGCGACGACGGAGTTCAACCGGATCTGTTACTCGGACGAAAACCGTAACGAGCGATTCCGCTAAGGTCTTGTCGTTTTCCGCTTGATTACGAATCGAGGCAGCACCCTGCACGTCGACATTTAGTAAGGCATCATATCCTGCACTTAGATGCTTAGCGATGTCCGCCTTGCGACATCCATAGAGATTATTATGTACGACGGCTTTCTCTAAAAATTTCCCAGCTGCAAATTGCGCTTCGAATTCCTGACGGGTTAAGAAATAATAATCTTCGCCATCAATTTCGCCCACGCGGGGTGGTCGTGTCGTACAGGTGATCACACGATGAATGAATTGTGGGTATGATTCCGTTAATCGCATGCACAGCGTCGTCTTCCCGCTGCCAGCAGGGCCAGAGACGACGATTAAAAGTGGGCGATTCACGGAATAAATTTAATTTGTGCGAGACAAGCCAAGCCAGTGATGAAGAAAATAACGCCAAGGACTTTCGTGCGGATTGGCTTTTCTAAAATCCAATCACACTGTTTATTAAATGCGACGGGTGACATCGCCCACCATAATCCGAATATAACCAAGAAAGCATAACTGACGCTGGCATCCAAGAAACTGTAGGGTAATTGACGATAGCCGGCATCCAGAGTTTGACGGGCGGTAAAAAGCATGAGTACGCCTAATGCGCGGACCGATAAAAAATCGGGCATCGTAAAATAAGCTAAAAGCCCAGCAGCCACAAAAACATATACTACGATGTCCCGTGGAAGGCCCGCGAGATCGGGCTCAGGTAAATGCAAAAGCTGAAAACCAAACCAAGCTACCGCAGCAATTAAAAGAACAATGGTAGCAAACTTGTCACGGCGGAATGATTTTAAAATAGGCGCATTCGAATAAACCAACCAACCAGACAGTAGAAGGATAGCGGCTAAAATGAGATAAGCTTGGGCTAGGGACACGGCAGAAGGTTAGCAGAAACAAGGACTCGGGTGCAACCAAGGAGGTTAATTCCGTGAAAGAATTTGATCCCGCGCCCAACATGCATGTTCGGACACCATCGGATCGGCGTGATTTACTAATCGTCCAATGGCCTCAAGATCTCCTGGTGTTCCCGTATTGCCCATCACGGTTAATGCATTTCTCCACCATCTTAATAAGCCCAAGCGTTTCACGGGTGTACCCTTAAATTGGTTTAAAAAATCTTCCTCACTCCACGACAGTGTTTCTTTGAGAATCGGCTGTGGACGGGCTTTAAATTTATTTTCTTTTGTTTCCTTGGCCCATTTATTCCACGGACAAACGTCGAGACAGTCATCACAACCAAATATTCTGTTACCGAGCGGCTTGCGATACTCCACGGGAATCGGGCCTTTATGCTCGATGGTTAAGTAAGCTAAACACTTTCGTGCATCTAATTTATACGGTGCAATAATCGCGGAAGTAGGACAGGCGGTGATACACTTCGTGCAACTTCCACACCGATTAATAGCGGGCGAAGACGATTCTAATTCTAATGTCGTGATAATAATTCCTAAAAACAACCAGGTGCCGAAT
The DNA here is from genome assembly GCA_903840235.1 of uncultured Opitutia bacterium. GTDB lineage: Bacteria > Verrucomicrobiota > Verrucomicrobiia > Opitutales > UBA953 > UBA953. The sequence goes on from CAIMFE010000014.1 coordinate 1,708, forward strand.
TCAGGCTGTAAAACTATCGTGCTCTTCCCCTGCCAGCCCAAGCCCGCGGACACCGCTAAAGGTTTTTCTAAAACAGGTCCGGTGTCGACATAGGGTTTCTGTGCACCGCCCAACGATCGCATAACCGTACAAAGTTTTCTTAATTTTTTGGTAATTATATTATGATAATCCTGACCGAGGGCGTATTTCGCAATTTGGTAATTGGGGTTGGGTTGTGGCTGATAATAATTCAAGCCCACCACGATAATACTTCGAGCCTCGGGCAAAACACGGGTCACTTCTGTTCTACGCTCGGTATCTTTTCCCATCCATTCCATTTCTCCGTGCATACCATCGGCGATCCATTTTTTGAAATAGTCTGCCTGCACATCGGCATCGATGGGAGCGACGCCAAAGACATCAAAGCCCAATGATAAGGCCTCGGCCCGCAGGTGTTCCCGCAGTTCTTTAGCGTCCATAAACTATCCTAAAATTGATAAAACCCGGCTGATAATTTCATCCACCGGCGCAAGTTTACCATTACCTTCATAACCACAAGCCAACATTCCTTCCACGGGATCGACCATCACATGACCACGTGCTTTTAAGATTTTAATGTTAGCTTGGGTGGCAGCGTGTTCGTACATTTTACCATTCATCGCTGGTGCTAAGACAACCGGACAACGTGCAGCTAAATAAATCGAGGTAAGTAAATCAGGAGCGAGACCGTGGGCAAATTCTGCAAGGACGTTTGCTGAAAGCGGGGCTACGAGAAATAAATCTGCCGAATCAGCGATTTCGATGTGACCCGGGACTGAACTTTTTCCTTCTTCCCAAATATCAACCCCCACAGGGTTCTTGGATAAAACCTGCAAAGTCATCGGGGTTATGAATTGGGTGGCACCTTTGGTCATAACCACCTGCACATCTGCCCCGTATTTAATCAATTGAGAGGTCAGATCGGCGGCTTTGTAGGCCGCAATCGAGCCGGTAACACCGAGTACAATGCGTTTGCCTGCTAAATGAGACATAGCGTCATTATAAATAAGACAGTTTAGGCCGAAGCGAGGTGAAAGGGGCTGGCTGTGACGATTTTCCCTCAAAAACACTCAAAAAAGGTCTTTTCTGGTTTGCCATCAGGGGTCCCGAGGATTGCGATGGGGTCACTTATGCAATCCGACATTGGTCTCATTGGTCTGGCCGTCATGGGTCAGAATCTCGCCCTTAACATCGCGGACCACGGTTTCGCGATTTCTGTCTACAATCGTACGACCGCTAAAACGGACG
>CAIMFE010000015.1 GCA_903840235.1 uncultured Opitutia bacterium
GCCCCTAAAGCCGCTGATTGGGATGCTTCCGTCGCTCGCTGGAAATCTTTCGCTTCGGATCCAGGATGTAAATACGACGACATTAAAGTTTATCAGGCCGAAGATATTCGTCCAACCGTCACCTGGGGTATCACTCCAGGCCAAGCGATTTTCATCGACGAAAAAATGCCTGCGTTGGAAACACTTAACGCCGCTGATCGTCTGACCGCAGAAGATGCTTACAAGCACATGAAGCTCACTCCGAATACCCCAATCAAGGGTACGAAGATTGACGTCGCATTCTTAGGTTCCTGTACCAACGGACGAATCTCTGACCTCCGTGAAGTCGCTAAATACCTCAAGGGTCACAAAGTTAAATCGAGCGTGAAGGCGATTGTCGTTCCTGGTTCGATGCTCACTTCCATTCAGGCACAAAAAGAAGGTCTCGATAAAATCTTCACTGACGCGGGATTTGAATGGCGCGGTGCAGGTTGCTCGATGTGTCTCGCGATGAACCCTGATAAATTAGTAGGCGATCAACTTTGCGCTAGTTCCTCCAATCGTAATTTCAAAGGCCGTCAAGGTTCTCAAACCGGTCGTACGGTTTTAATGAGTCCTCTCATGGTTGCCGCTGCTGCCATTACCGGAGAAGTCACCGACGCTCGCGAAGTATTCAAAGTTTAATGACGATTAAATCAACAGTCGCTCGCGTACTCGATCGCGCTATCAGCGGTGAATCGATTTTATTATCTGCACAAATTGAACGCGTGGATATTAAAACCATGGTGACGGTGGATGCGCATTTCGACGGCAAGCCTGTTTGCCCTGTGGTTATTGATTATATTATCGATGGTGTCGCCGTGCAGTGGATGGACGCAAAAATTTCTCCATCCATCGCGATGCAACGCGCAGAATCTCTAGCCTCTGCTTTACTCATCCCTCTTTGTGTCATCCACACTGATGGTTGGCAGGAAGTTTCTAAACTCACTCCTTCACTTTCTTAAAATCGTATGTCGCTCGCAAAAATCACCCAAGTTAAAGGTCTCGCTCTCGCTGTTCCTGGCGATGACATCGACACCGACCGCATTATTCCCGCACGCTTCTTGCGTTGTGTGACTTTTGATGGTCTCGGCGAACACGCCTTCCGCGATGAACGCACGGGCCCTGATGGCGTTGATCGTCCTCACCCGATGAACTCTGACCAAGCTAAGAAATCCAGCATCATGGTGGTCGGATTCAACTTCGGTTGCGGAAGTTCCCGTGAACACGCTCCCCAATCACTCTGGCGCTTCGGCTTCAAAGCTTTCGTCGGTGGTAGCTTTGCCGAAATTTTCTTCGGAAACTCAACCACGCTCGGTGTACCATGTATGACTCTTTCTAAAGACGACCTCGCACAACTCTCCGACTTCGTTCAAAAGAATCCTAGCATCGAAGTGACGGTCGACGTTGAAAAATTAACGGTCACCGCAGGTGATAAATCTTGGAAAGCATCGATTGCATCCTCTGCTCGTGAAGGTCTTATCACGGGTAAATGGGATCCTATTGCTGACTTACTCGAAGGTGCTGGTAAGGTTGAAAAGACCGCTGGCTCACTCGCTTACGTCGCCAAAAACTAATTATAAAAATTAGTATTAATAAAAAAGCCCACGGACCGTGGGCTTTTTTGTTTCGACATTTATTAGTGTCGGAAGTGACGCATCCCCGTGAAGACCATCGCCATGCCACGCGCATCGGCCGCGGCAATGACTTCAGCATCTTTCACCGAACCTCCTGGCTGTATGGCACAAGTTGCTCCTGCCTCAGCTGCCGCGATTAAACCATCAGGGAAGGGGAAGAAGGCATCAGAGCATACTGCTGAACCTTGTAACGAGAGTTTGGCCTCTTGGGCCTTCCAGACGGCAATACGCGATGAGTCGACGCGTGACATCTGACCAGCACCCACACCAAGCGTGCGTTCCTTGCCGGTGTACACAATCGCATTGGATTTAATGTGTCGCACGACGCGCCATCCAAACATCATCGCAGTCATTTCATCCGCAGTGGGCTGACGTTTGCTGACGACTTTAAAGTCTCTCGAATTCACGGGCTTTTGATCGCGGTCTTGAACCAGAACTCCACCGATTACCGCACGCACTTCGCGTAAGCTATCCGCACGAAGTCCCACTTTAGCTTTCATCAGTCGAAGATTTTTCTTCTTACCGAAAATCGCCAAAGCGTCTTCATTAAATTCAGGTGCGATAATGACTTCCGAGAAAATCTCGGCAATCGCTTCAGCGAGTTCTTTATCCACGGTGCGATTGGCGACGATGATTCCGCCGAACGGAGCCTGACGGTCAGTCTCAAACGCTTTATGCCAAGCTTCGATTAATGTTTCAGCCGAGGCCACACCGCACGGATTAGTATGTTTAAGAATCGCTAAGGTCGGACGTTCGAATTCACCAATGAGATAAGTAGCCGCTGTGATATCTAAAATATTATTATAACTGAGTTCCTTGCCCTGCAGCTGTTCGAACACTTCATGGAAAGACCCGTAGAGTGCCGCCTGTTGATGAGGATTTTCACCATAACGTAGACGCTGGGCAATAGGGAGGGTAGCGCTGTAAATGGCGGGTAAACCTAAGATGTTGCCGAGACCTGGTTGAGCTTGAGATTCTAAATAATTAGAAATCGCCGCATCGTAGGCCGAGGTGCGTTGAAATACTTTGAGGGCGAGTTGACGGCGGAGATCACCGAGCGTCGAAGGATTTTCTAATGCCGCTAAAACTTTTTCGTAATCCGTCGGATCGGTCACGACCGTAACGGCGGAATGATTTTTGGCCGCACTGCGCAGCATGGAAGGTCCGCCGATATCGACGTTTTCAATCGCATCTTCAAAACTACAATCCGCTTTTGCGACAGTGCTCTCAAAAGGATATAAATTAACTACCACGAGATCGATTAAATCGATTCCATGTTTCTTGGCCTCATCGAGATGTTCTTTCGAGTCGCGGCGACAAAGTAGTCCACCGTGAACTTTCGGATGCAAAGTTTTGACGCGGCCTTCCATAATTTCTGGAGAGCCGGTGTGTTCGCTGACGTCTTTTACAGGTAGGCCAGCTTCACGTAAAATTTTTGCTGTTCCACCCGTTGAGAGGAGTTGATAACCATGCTTCGCAACGAGCGCCTTGGCGAAGGGGAGTAGGCCAGTTTTGTCGCTTACAGAAAGAAGGGCTAAAGGCATAAAAGTAAGCACTATGTGGTAGGGTTTTGGCACTCGGGGGTCAAGGAAAGGCGGTTTTGCTCTTACCCTTGACCCCTGCAGGCATTTCCCCTCCTTATTTTGCCATGTCCACCGCGTTATTATTCTCAGGCCAAGGTGCTCAAGTCGTCGGAATGGGTAAGTCCCTTTTCGAAGGCTCAAACACCGCCCGCGACCTCTATAATCGTGCCAATAAAGTGCTGCCGTTCGACCTCCAAAAGGTCTGCTTCGAAGGCCCCGCCGAAGTACTCACCGAAACGCGCGTCTGCCAGCCAGCGCTCTACGTGCAAGGCTATGCGATCGCCCAAATTTTACGTGAACGTGGAAAACTCAATAACCTCACCGCGTGTCTCGGACTTTCTTTAGGCGAGCTCACCGCCTACGCCGTCGCGGGTGTTTGGGATTTTGAAACGGGTTTAAAAATTGTCGCCGAACGTGGACGTCTCATGCAACTCGCTTGCGATCAAACCAAAGGTGGCATGGCCGCCGTCATCGGTGGATCTCGTGAAGACATCGCCAAACTTTGTGCCGCGTTTGATATCGATGCCGCTAACTTTAATTGCCCTGGCCAAGTAGTGATCTCAGGCGACAACGAAAAAGTAACCGCCGCTGTAGCTCGTGCTAAAGAGTTCGGTCCTTTTAAATTAGTAAAACCTCTCGTCGTTGCCGGCGCTTATCACAGTCGCCTCATGGAACCCGCTCGAAAAGAATTTGAAAAATTCTTAGCGACGATTGAATTCAAAACTCCCGGCGTTACAGTTTATTCAAACACCACGGGTGGAGTATTGAAAAATCCCGATGACTTGCGTGCCGCCTTGGTTAAACAGGTCGTATCCTCAGTTCTCTGGGAAGATGATTGTAAGGCCGCTGCTGAGTCTGGAATCACCCAATTTTACGAGTGTGGCCCTGGTGGCGTTCTCGCTGGTATGATGAAGCGCACCGCTCCCACCGCTCCGATTACCTCAATTCACGAGTTTGCTGAGATTCCTGCTTAATTTGCCGTTCTCTGGGGCTAATGCTGGACAACCACCCGCACTCGCATCCTATTAAACCTTTCCGCTCTCACCTGTGTCTTTAGATCATATAAGAAATTTCTGCATTATCGCTCACGTCGACCACGGTAAGACGACGCTGTCCGATCGCCTGCTCGAGCACACGAAGACGATCGAGAAGCGACAAATGAAAGAGCAGTTACTCGACGGGATGGATTTAGAACGCGAAAAGGGTATCACGATTAAGTGTCACCCGGTGACGATGAATTTTACCGCACCCGACGGTAAAAAATATATTTTAAATTTAATCGATACACCCGGACATGTTGACTTCGCTTATGAAGTCTCGCGCTCTCTGGCCGCGTGTGAAGGTGCTTTGCTTTTAATCGATGCCTCTCAAGGCGTCGAAGCACAAACGGTCGCCAATGCGACTCTCGCCATGAGCCAAGGTTTAGAAATCGTTCCGATTATCAATAAAGTTGATTTGCCAAGCGCTCGCCCCGAGGAAGCCCGTCGTCAGGTCGAAGATATTTTAACCATCCCCGCACAAGATGCCGTTCTCGCTTCAGGAAAATCGGGCATCGGTATCGACGAGATTTTTGCCGCGATTATTAAACGCGTTCCGCCTCCACGCTGGTCGGAATATCCCCAGCACCGTGCCTTAGTTTTCGACTCACTATTCGATTCTTACAAAGGCGTTATCAGTTACGTCCGCGTATTCTCTGGAACTTTCAAAGCCGGACAAACCATTGAGCTGATGTCGAATGGTGTTCGCTCGGTGATTAAAGAAGTGGGCGTGTTCTCACCGAAAATGAAGCCACAAGATGAACTGGGTCCTGGTTCCGTAGGCTACATTGTTATTAATATTCGTGAAGTCGCTGATGCGAAAGTAGGGGACACCATCACCCTCGCTAACGATCCTGCTAAAGAACCTGTTCCCGGATTCAAAGAAGTCCGCCCGATGGTCTTCAGCGGAATTTATCCTTTAGACACGGCTGATTACGAAAAACTTAAAACCTCTTTAGCGAAATTAGCGATTAACGATGCCTCTCTCACGTACACCGCGGAGAGTTCAACAGCGCTCGGTTTCGGATTCCGCTGCGGATTCCTTGGACTGCTCCACATGGAAATCGTTCAAGAACGTCTTCGTCGCGAATACGATTTAGACATTCTCTCCACTTATCCGTCGGTTGTTTATAAAGTTTTCACCACCGATGGGGTTGAGCACATCATGGATAATCCCGTTCTCATGCCTGATCCTTCAGCTATCGAGCACGTCGAAGAGCCAACCATCCGTGCTCACATACACATTCCCGGAACATCCATCGGCGACATGCTCGCACTCGTTCAAGAGAAACGCGGCATCTGCGAAAAAACCGAAACCATCGACGGCGAGCGTGTCGTCTTAGTCTGTCTATTGCCGCTGAACGAAATCTTAGTCGACTTTAACGATCGTCTCAAATCCATCACCCGCGGTTATGGTTCGATGGATTATGAATTGGGCGAGTATGTGACGTCAGACCTCGTGAAGATGGACATCCGCGTGAACGATGAGCCTGTCGACGCCTTCTCGTCCATCGTACACGCAAGCAAGGCCGAAGGTCGCGGTCGTGCCCTCTGCGAAAAACTTAAAGAACTCCTGCCTCGCCAATTGTTCAAAGTAGCTATCCAGGCTGCTATCGGCTCCAAGGTTATCGCCCGCGAAACCATCGGATCGGTCGGCAAAGACGTGACCGCTAAGTGTTACGGCGGTGACATCACCCGTAAGCGTAAATTACTCGAAAAACAAAAAGAGGGTAAGAAACGTATGAAACAAATCGGTAAGGTAGATATCCCTCAAGAGGCTTTTATTAAGATTCTTAAGAACGAGGGCTAATTTCTTTTCTTTTCACTTCCGGGTTTAAGGTCTAACTTTCCGTCATGTTTCCAGTCTTCACCGAAAAACAAGCGCTTCGCAAAGAAGCTAAGGCGGTGCTGGAAGGTGCAGAAAAAGTCATACTCTATCGTCAGGATGTTTTACCAGCCGACGTCGTAGAAAATATTAAAAGTCTTGAGGCTCAACTCAAAGCGACCTTCAAGGCGAAAGAGTTTAATGCCGAGAAACTAGAACAAGATATCAATGCACTTCGCGAGGTGCTCGTTGAACACGGTGGAAAGATTTTTCCAGTAACTATGCTCGGTGACTGGGTTGAAATGCTCGTGATGGCTGCCATCGTCGCCGGAGGTATCCGCAGTTTCTTTCTTCAGCCTTTTAAGATTCCGACCAACTCGATGTGGCCAACCTACAACGGAATGACTTCCGTGGTGCGTGCACCCTCAGCCGCTGTCCCGACTTTAAAAGAAAAGATTATCGGCAAAATTACTGATTGGTCTTCTACCTATGTAATTCAGGCTGAAGACTCAGGCACCGTTAAAATACCCTTAGAGTTCCTTGGCTACGATGGTACTGTGAGACGCTATCGGCTACGTCATCGAGCCGCTGGTGCAGACTATCAAGAAATTTATATCGGCAATCGCGCACAGGCGATTTCCGTACCTCAAGATTTTAATTTAGACGGTGTGTTCTTACGCACCTTTTATCCCAACTACGCTGCTATGCCGTTACGCCGTCAGGATAACGAGCGCTGGGAAAAAGTAATTGAACATGCCCAGTCGAATAACTTGATCGAAGAGACCGCTAACGGTCCGATGTTGAAAACCTCCATGACCGTGCAGGCCGGAGAAATTGTATTAAACTTTGATATTCTTACGGGTGATATGCTTTTCGTGGATCGCGTATCGTACAACTTTGTTAATCCGTCTCGCGGTGATACGTTTGTCTTCCGCACTAATCATATTCCAGGACTAGCTGTCCAAGGCGTACCTTCGCAAAATTATTACGTTAAACGACTCGTGGGCACGCCTGGTGATAAACTTCGCGTTGATGGCGAGGGAAGATTATTCATCAACGGTAGTGAAGTCACTAGCCCTGAGCCGATGGCACTGAATTCTCAAAGAGCTATTTCGAGCAATTATTACGGGTATTTGGCCGATATCGGAAATTTCGGTTACTCTATTCCGCTGACCAATGAATACCAAGTGACGGACGGACATTACTACGCGCTCGGAGACAACTCCGCGAATAGTTTCGACTCACGTGGCTGGGGAGAGGTGCCAGGAAAAGACGTCGTCGGTCGTCCATTAGTCATCCTTCACCCATTCGGCCCACGCTGGGGTTGGGCTAAGTAAAATTATTTTTTAGTTCCGAAAGACTTCAGTCGATACTCGGCATTCTTTTCGCGATCCGTCCAGAATTCGATGACGCGAACTCCGCGTCCACGAATCTCTAAGAGTTTTCTTAACTCCGCCCAAGTATTGGCCATGCCGTGACGTACTAAATGAGCAGCACAGAGTTTTCCAATGTCCGCAATCTGCGGCGTGCCCCAAAGTTTTTCGAAATGCTTATTCTTCTCCGCTACCGCGAGATGGTTAAAAATTCCGCCCCCTTGATTGTTGATGACTAGAATGGTTAAATCACCGGTATGACCCGTGGCCGTGAGCAGGGCATTGCTGTCGTGTAAAAAGGTTAAATCACCACAGACCAGTACATTGTGCTTACCTTCAATCGACGCTCCCAGTGCGGTTGAAACGGTTCCATCGATGCCATTAGCGCCCCGATTACATAGTACTTCTGGGCCTGCACCCGCTGGATGATAAAACCACTCCACGTCACGAATCGGCATACTGCTGCCAATAAATAACCGATCATCAGCACCCAGTGCTTCATCAATAAGCGAAACAACTTTTCCTTCAAAGGACCAATCTACATTCACAATCTTTTCTAGTTTAACCAACGATTGTTTTTGGTGTTTTTTCCACAACGATAAATATTTACCTTCTTTGGGTTTAAACGTCTTGGTCGATGCTTGTAATAATCCGTCCAGACGTGTCCATCGTGAGTGAGTCATATCCGTATTATCACTCGGACGGTTTAACTGTAACGCTGGTAAGTCATTGGCTTTAAGCCACTGACGTAAAACTTTACTGGTCGGCAACGGACCAATAATCACCGCATACTCGGCCTTGAGTTGTTTCGCAGCTGACGCATTACGCAGAATGTAATCGTACGTGCTGACGAGCTGACCACTCTTGGCCAAATCGCCGCGCAATGTTCCCGCACCATCCGCTAAAATAGGCCAGCCGGTCAGCTGTGATAATTGTAGCAACGCGCGGGCTGACTCCGCACGATTGGCGAAGGCGTGGGGTCCGACGATAATCACTCCGCGGTCGGTCTTCGGCAGCAGGGTCGCAACACTTTCAGGTAATAAATTAGGCGTAACGCTGAGCGTCTGCGGTAAAGCCGTGAAGGTCTTTAGATTAAAACCTTTGGGCATTTTAAACCCAGGTTCTTTCTCTCCTGGATTCAGTGGATCGCGGAAGGGGAGATTGAGATGGACCGGACCAGCCACAGGTCCTTGCGCGCGCTGCCACGCATCAACCAAGGTCTGCCTCCAATATCTTAAAAGATTCATCTCGCTCGACGGAACCGCCACTTCGGTTGACCAAACCGGATAAACTCCAAAAATATTATTTTGCGTGACGGTCTGACCCGAATGGCAGTCGCGTAACTCGGGTGGACGATCCGCCGATAAAATAATTAAGGGCGTCGCCGATAAACGCGCTTCGATGACCGCTGGTAAATAATTCGCGACGGCTGTGCCCGACGTGCATAAAAGTGCCACGGGTTGGCGTGAAGCTTTGGCGATTCCTAATGCAAAAAATGCCGCGGAGCGTTCATCCAGAACAGAGTACGAAGTAATTTTTTTCGATTCTGCAAATACCGCTGCTAAGGGTGTTGAACGTGAACCCGGAGAAATCACCACATGCTTTAAACCGAGTGATTCAAGGGTACTGACTCCGACCGCTCCCCAGAGTGCATTGGTATTTCGAATGGTTGTTAACCCAGCCATAAACCCTATCCAACCAACGAAAACGATAGTCGCAAGCGGGAAGGGGAATTAGCCCAATAAATAAGCCTCCTATTATTTTCCGTGAGCCGTATTGAGGTGTTCGGCTAATACATCATGCCCGAAATCTTTTTTCAGGTCACGCCAGACGGTGTGCACGTGGTTGGCGTTATTTTGAGTATTATCTAATTCAAATAAGAAGGTCGGACCCTGTATGCGATAGTAGTGAGGCTGTCCGACTTCGAGTCCGCCCGACCATCCAAAATAAATCTGATCTTCGGATGTGGCGGTAATTTCCTTCATTTCTTGAATCGCGAAATCAGGTCGTGCCCGACCAACGTATTCAATGATGATTTGTCCTAGAATTTTTTTCTGTGCGGGTGATAAGTCTTTCAATGAAATTCCCTCGGGTACCATGGGGGTAAGTTTCGCCGTATTTTTTGACACGATGTCTTTAGGGGTCGCGCCCTTTATCAGTGTTTTTTTAAATTGTTCCGGAGTGAGCGATTGTGCCAATTCACGACCTCTAAGATCTTCAAAAGCCAGTAACTCAAATCCGTTATCCGCGCTTTTATCATCAATAATCTTACCTGGATTTGCCCCAATGAATGAGGGTGTCGCTCCGATGAGTTTGCCTTCAACCACCGTAAAGTTTTGTGAACAGTGGTGACCTTCCCAGCGCCAACCCCAAGTGCCATTCGCCGTAGGTTTTCCAAAAAAAGAAATGTAATAGAGGCCTGCATCTCTAACAAACCGGTGGCTACCTTCTTCCTTCACTCGTAAATATTCTTCGAGTAATAATACTCCAAGAACTTTATTTTTTCCAACGGGCGAGAGTGATGCCGCTAATAAATCTTGGATAAGTTTTTGTTGTGACTCGGACATCTCTTTGATGGGTAAGCCGGGGCGAACATACGGTACATATGACCAATTCGTGCGGTCTTTATCATCAAAATCAAAACAGGCTTTCGCTCTTTGTTTGTCATCAAGAGAATTAAGAACTTTGTTAGCTGCTGCGCTTAACTCTTCGCCGGAAATATGGGCCAACGCATGAGTCTGCTGGCTAAGACAGACTAAGAACAGAAATAGTAAGACCTTCCGCATAGCAGGATACTTACTTAGAAAGGGTGGCTAGTCGAGTCGCCGCTTGTTCCCAGAGCTGCGTTGTCGAAGCCAAGGCCTCATTAGTCGCCTTTAATTCTGCATTTAATTCAGCCACCTTGGTGCCCTGAGTGTATGTGGCCGGATCGCTGAGAACTGCCATGAGTTTGGCCTGCTTAGCCTCTAAATCGGCAACTTGTTGCTCTAATTTGGTAACCTCATTCTTGGCTTTTTTAATATCAGCTGGATTAGGTTTTGATTCAACGGGCTTGGAGGCCTTCTCGACTACTTTGGAGTTTTGCACCGGACGACCATCCGTGAACCCTGCAGTCAACGCTGCACGCTCGTTGGTCGCTTTAGATTTTTCTAAATAATAATCGTAGTTACCAGCGTAAGGAGTCAGGCGTCCGGAGTGCACGTGTAATACATTCTGTGCGATGGCTTTGATGAAGTGTACGTCGTGACTAATAAAAATAAGTGTACCTTCGTAAGTTTTGAGTGCTCCGATGAGTGCATCAATCGACCCCATATCCAAGTGAGTGGTCGGCTCATCCATCAGTAATAAATTAGGCGGATTAACGAGCAGACGAACTAAAGCTAAACGAGATTTTTCTCCACCCGACAAAACTTTCACGGGCTTATGAACATCGTCTTTTCTGAATAAAAACGAACCTAAAAGCCCGCGTGCTTGTTGCTCAGTAAGCTTGTTGTCCGTCGTACGTAATTCCATCACGTTTTCTAAAACGGTCAGACTGGGGTTGAGACTATCGACGCGATTCTGTGCAAAATAACCTGGGATAACATTACTTCCTAATTCTCGTAGGCCTGCTTTAATCGGAATTACATCGGCCAAAATTTTAAGTAAGGTCGACTTACCAGCACCGTTCGGACCGACTAGAACAATGCGCTGTCCGCGCTCCGATGTGAAATTGAGATCCTGATAAACTACATGCTCACCATACGATTGTTGGATATGCTCCAGATTTACGACTTTCAAGCCTGAGCGTGGTGGTTGTGGAAATCTGAATTGGATTTTCTTTAATTCATCTTCGGGCTCATCAATCGCTACTTCTTCTAATCGCGCAATTTGCTTCTCTTTAGACTTAGCTCGCGAGGCCATGGATGCTTTAGCGCCGAATCGATCGACGAATTTCTGCAAGTGTTCAATTTCCCGCTGCTGATTTTTGAAAGCCGCTTGGTGTTGTGATTTGCGCGCTTCTTTTTCGATTAAATACTCATCGTAATTACCGTTATAGCGATGGAGTCGCTGACCACGTAACTCAATGATACCAGTACACAGTGCGTTTAAGAATGCACGGTCGTGCGATATGACTACGAGTCCACCTGAATAGCGCATCAAGTAGTCCTGAAACCACAGCAGGGCCTCGAGATCGAGGTGATTGGTCGGTTCGTCCAATAAGAGTAGGGTAGGCTCGCTGACGAGCAATCGGGCTAAGTGTGCTCGCATGACCCATCCGCCTGAAAAAGTTTTCGCCTGCTTATCGGCATCGCCTTCGCGAAATCCTAAACCTGCTAAAATTTTATGAGCCTTCGGTTCGAGTGTGTAATCGTAATCTTCATCCTCAGGATTTAAACTGCGTCCACTGGTGGCAATTTGCATCACCGTCTCATCGCCGACCGGTGCGCTTTCTTGAGGAAGAAATCCAAAGTCCGAACCGCGTTCCCATTCGATGATACCGTCATCAGGTTTCTCTTTTCCGAGAATGAGATTAAAGAGGGTCGATTTCCCAGCACCGTTCGCACCCACGAGTCCGAGACGATCATAGCTCGCAATGTTCAGCGAAACCTCGGCGAATAATTCGCGAGGTCCGTAGGACTTAGAAACATTGGCAATCGTGAGCATACAGTCAGCATAGCAAAGACAACCTTTGCCACGTTCGTCAATGTCTGGCTTAGATTTCTAAATTACGACCACTTCAGCTTATTTCGAATAACCTCGAAATGACTCAAGTTCTTCGGACGAATAAGGTTTAACTGCACTTTGGCGGAGCGAACTTGCAAGGGCAGGCGACCCTGAGCCTCGAGCGTTGCGCGTCCGTCCACTGAAATACCTAAGAGATTCACGTCCTCACTGCTTACTTCGAGTTCAGCCTCACCATCGAAAATCATGGTGCGATTGGAAAGAGTATGCGCACAAATCGGAGTGAGTGCGATGATCGCCGCAGCCGGATCAACCAGAGGTCCACCCGCCGCTAAGTTGTAAGCGGTCGACCCAGTAGGTGTAGCTAAAATTAAACCATCCGCACGAAATTCATTAACGACTTGGTTGTTCGCTTTAACGCTGAAACGTCCCATGCGAAAAACTTCACGCGTTTTTAATACAATGTCGTTTAATGCTAACGCGAATGAACCGTCGGCAAAGCGAATCTCAATGAGCGCACGTCGGTCGAGTTGATAGTCTCCCGCTAAAATAGATTTAATCGAAGCGCTCACGTCTTCGCTCGGGTACGCTGCTAAGAATCCCAACTTACCGCGATTGATA
>CAIMFE010000016.1 GCA_903840235.1 uncultured Opitutia bacterium
CCCGTGGTAGAACTTGCGCCGAATGGATTAGCAGCTCCGCCTGTAGATGAGGACGAGACACCCGTGTTCAAACCGGTCATCTTAGTTTCAGCAGCCGAACTGAGTGGGAAGAATTCAGTTTCTAAATCATTCGAACCCGAGTCAGGACGGATTTCTAAAATACCCTGATTAATGGTGTAGGTGAAATTGACCTGCTTGGTAATTAAATCGATCGCCTTCTCTAAGGAGACATTACGCAGGGTCATATTGACCGAAGGATTCTTACGATCAGGATCAATAACCACCATGTTCACACCTTTATTTTCCTTATCGTAGGATTGGGAAATGTTGATGAGTTGGGTAATCGCGCGATCGAATGGCATATCGCGGATATTGATTTCGGGTACCGTGATAGAGCGGAGCTTATCAATGGTCGGATCCGTATCGGTCTTGCCGGTGGTGCCTACGACTTCGCGATTATAAACTTCAGGAAGTTTCCAGCTTTCGTCGAGCAACTCGAAAAGTTTACCTTTGGTGACGCCACGATTCCACGCACCGGAATTTTCGGAAATGAATTGGCGAATACGTACTTGGAAGGCTTTGGCTTCCGAGTTGTTTGGCTGGTACTGAAGGACTTCGCGGTAAGCATCGAGCGCACCGGTGTAATCACCGTACAGATAACGAGCACGACCCTTAACTAAGAGCTCATCGATTTTCTGATCCTTGGCACGGAGGCCTGGGGAAAGGTCATCAATATTGCGGTAAGTAGGATCAGACTTCTTGTCGTTGAACTCTGCACGCAGAGCGACGGCAGCAGCTTCATCCACTTTCAAGTTTTCGAAATCTTTGATATAACCATCAGCCTTGGTCATTTCACGGGCCTCAATGGCGGCGAGGGCACGACGAGAATAAATGGCAGCGACATCGTTTTTAATGCGGGCAGCGAGTTTTGCGGTGGCGATGTTATTAGGCAGACCTTGTTTGGCCTTATCTAATTTTTCTTTCGCGGCGTCATAATCTTCATCACGAATTAAGTTTTCGGCCTCAACGACGAGCGCAGTCGCAGCAGTAATCTTAATATCATTTAATTTTGCAATGCGGTCGATTTCGGCACGCGCAATGGCGTCGGTTCCCTGATCACCCGCTTCGCGGCGACCTAAAATATCTTGGCGAGTAAGAGCGATTTCATCGCGTAGTGGCTGCGCGGTTGGATTACTAGGAAGGGCACCATTGGCACCATCGAGGATTCTGAGGGCTTCTTTGTAATTTGCTTGGTCGGCTGATTCCTTAGCCTTGGCGATAGCAGTCTGAACTTCGCGGTAGAGATTTTGATGAGATACCTCAACGGTGGTGATGAGGTCAGCTGGCTTTGCGGGCTCAGCTGGTTTTGCGGGCTCAGCTGGTTTTACCGCAACTGGTTCGACGACGACGGGAGCACCTGATTTAGTTGCTTCAGCTGCGGAGATAGCTGCGTTAACTGCGGCTAGACCCTCTTTAGCACCTTCGTCAGCTTGATCCAATTTTTGGAGTGCTTCATAGCGGTCCCGCGCAGTTTTTAAATCGCCTTCTTCGCGGGCCTTGAGTGCCTCGGAAAGAATTTGTGTCTTTTGCTTAATCGGATCGCCATCCTGAGCGATCAGCGAGCCAACCGCAATGACAGCGGCGAGAGAGGCCCAAGCAAATGTGTTACGTGTGATAGTTTTCATCGGAGCTTAAAGGGTAAATTATTTAGTAAGTTTGGTTTTGTCTTTTTCTTTGGAAGTGGAGGTCGCAGATTTAGGATCTACGGGAGCAGGTAGGGATAGAACCTGTTGGTCGGATCTTTGACCCTTTTTGGGGTCGAGAATGTACTTCTTCTCAACGGTCACGGTCTTGTTTACTAAGTCAATGTCTTTGATAATGTAATGGGCTTTATCGTGCTTAAAATCATCGCCTTTCTTATGGAAAGTCCATGATTTGGACGGGTCATCGGTAGCCGCAATAACCACATCGATGGTATCCTTAAACTCTAGGGGTTTTTCGTCGTTAATGGTGACCTTGCGACCCAATAATCTATCATCTAAGACTAAAATCTTTTGTTGAAAGCCATCGGCCTGTTTAACGACCTTATACTCTAGGGGGTAAACCGGGGTCTTATCGTTCAGGGGGCGCTTTAATCGACACTTCTCAAACCATTCCTTGGTTTGGGTGTTCTCGATGGAGAACTCGCGATCCTCTTCTTTGCCAGACTTTCCAGCAACGGTGGAGCGCAAGACGTAGGGGTAAGTTGGGTGGCCAACGCTTACCAGCGAAACTCCAAAAGGCGGCAGAGGGATGACCTTCTTGTTAGCTGGAACGTACTCAGCTTGGGAAGGATCCCAGGCGATATCGATGGTGGTGAAGAGATCATAATCCCAGCCATCATCATTTTCCTCTGGAGCTAACCAATTATCTTTAATCTCGGAATTTAAAGCCAATTTAGGAGTCGCAGGGTATTCAACACCGGCCGCTGTTTGTTTTAATTCAGGAATCGCTTTTTCACGATCCTCATCCACTGGAACCAACGGCTTTACGCCAGCCAGACCTTCGCTCAACGCCCAATAACCCAGGAATGACAAAACGAATATCCCCAGAGCGGTGAACAGAGCCAATAAATCTTTTTTGAAATTCATAGATTATAGATGCGTTTTATTTTTTAGGCTCGGCTTCAGAGGTGGGCTTATCTTCGGGAGCGTAAAGATAATCGATTTGTAAAGTAATCTCTGAAAAGTTTTGGTGAACGACAACTTTACGCTCTTCCTTAGCAGGAGCCGTTGGAGTTGCAGAAGAACCCAGAACAGGAGTTGCCGTAAAATCTATCTGATCGGCAATCGCCTGACTAGGGACACCTAAGTTAGCCATCGTATTGGTTCCTAAAACCTTCAGCGACTCGGGCTGAGGATTATTAATTTCAATCGAAGTGATTACTACCGGACGTCCGCTGGTTCTAATTTTGTTGATGAATGTACGCAGAGTGGGAGTCGTTGCGACGAAACGGACTCGGAAAGAAAGTCCATCAATCAAGGGAGGGTTACGGAATGTGCGGGTCGGTGAAAATTCGTCATTTTCGCCGCGAGCGCCGTCGACAGGTCCAAAACTACCTGCATTAGGTTTTCCGGCAGCGATGATTTCATAAGTTTCAATCGGTTCGCGATCAATGGACTGTAATAAAACGGCGGTGCGGGCGGGTGAGCTGGAACGTGCTTCGACGAGGGTCGTGTATAAAAAATCGATAATCTTCAACTGTTGGTCAACCTTGGCTAATGTCGCACCTTTAGGAGATGTACCTGGATTGCGAATATATCGGCGAAAACCGAAATCGCATTTTTCATTCGGGAGCATCCGAATATCTTTATCCGCGGCTAGCTTTGTCCACTCATCCACATTCTGCTTTATGGATGAAGCTAAATCTGAACTCGCTAAGTTTTCCTTCCCAACAAAACGGTTGGTAGATACTGCGGAAATAACTAGGCGAAGATCGTCGCGCTGCTTGACTAGAGCATCGTAGTCTTGCTTCGAAGCATCGACGTTTTTTGAGGTCAAAGAAACGGGGGGCACGCCTGATATAATTTCCTGACCCTTTAACAGTTTACGATAATTACTTAATTGATTGGCGAGTTTCTTCTCTTCTTCCGCCCGACTATTATTGCTCAGAAAACAAAGTGTTACGCCGGTTAAAAAACCAAGCACAAGCACGATGATGAGAGTATAAAAACCTTTATTCTTTTTAAAGTTTTCCATGGAAATTAAAGGGCTTTTTCGGATTTAATCACCAGCGTTAAAGTGGTGCGTGGAACATTGGCCTCTTTCGTGAAATCTACTTTAATTTCATCTTCAGGAATTTCGGCTACGAAGGGCGATTTCTTGAGGCTTTCAACTAAGGCGGCTTTACGCTCTTTAAATTCTTGAGCCTTAAAAGATTTTCCTGGAGGAACTTTTTCCAACAAGGTGCGTGTCGTAATCGTGATTTTGGTGACGTTAGTAGCGACCCTAGAAGCATCTGGATCTGTACTCGTCGTTGCGACGACGGCGGACTCACGACGAACACGTAATTCCTCAATCCAGGTATTCTTAGCGGTGAGCACTCTGGACTGTAAATCAGCGAGGAAAATCGGCCAGTTGGGTGAATTAGAAACCGCAAACTCCAATTGTTGATTGACCGCTAAGACCGCTAGAGAATCTTCGCGGTTTTGTTTAATCGTCTTCTGATAATTAATCAGCTCATCCGATTTCTTCTTAAGTATCTTGGTTTGTTCTTTGTTATACTCAACCCCAGCATTAAGGGTGAACAAGATGGGTACAGGGGCGAGCGCGAGAAGCAGAGCAGCGATTACAAATTTGATTTTTTGTGATTCAAAACTAATTTGTCCGGCGATATCACGCGGAATTAAATTAACTCCAAGGGCCGCAGGGGAAAGTAATCGAGAGGCTTCACCGATTACTTCCGAAAGTTGGTGAATATGCTGCATCACATATTCTGCATTGATTTCAGAACTCAGTGAAATAACCCCGAGTGGATTAAATTCTTCGACAGGTAAAGCGAGGGCTTCGCTCAACTGTTGGCTTAATCCAGGAACTTGGCTACTGCGACCGGTGATGACAATTTTGGTCGGTCGACGACCCGAGCGCTTGATGCTGATGAGGCGGCGATTGATATCCTGACTAAGTCGACGGTTAAAGCTTTGCTTGTTCGCTTCTAAAATAGCGAACTGCGGATCGGACTCAGGTAATTGAATGACGTTCGTGAAAAAGCCCACCTTGAGTGATTCGGCGTTAATCACCGGCTGTCCGGTGTTGTCTGAAATACCTTGGGTAAGTAAATTACCACCGAGATTGGCAGCTTGAATGCTCGTTCCCTTCGAACTGATAAAACTTAAACCCGTGGTGCGAGCACCGACGTTGATAAATAAAATTTCTTCGTCTTCAGCAACACCACCACTCACAAATTGTTGAGCCTGCACATCTAAAATCGGAGCAGCTTGAATGACTTGCGGACGAATACCTGTCAGTGCAATCGCGTTAGCAATACGACCGGCTTGATCAGTACGCAGGGCAAAAAGTAAAACTTCTGCCTCCACGCCATCGGTCGACATAATCTGACTATCCCAAACCACTTCGTTGAGCGGATAGGGAATATTGTTTTGCGCCTCAAAGGCAATAACCTGGGCCTGGCGGGCACTATCTACTTGGGCGACTTTTAAAGATTTTTGTAAGAGTAAAAAACTGGGGACGATAACGGTAGCAGTACCCTTGATATTTTTATTGGAAGCTAAGCGGGCAACAGCACTGGTCGCTGCATTGATCCATTCTTCGTCGCCCAGCGCAGGGGTTAAGTCCTCGGTGTAAAATTGTTCTAAAATTAACTTAGCGCCATCCGTACGGAATGCCGAAATAGAAACGTGCGAAGCAGCGAGGTTAACGATTAAATTTTTCTTACTCATTCTTCAAAAAATTGATTATTTAGCGGATAAATCTTCCCGAATGAATTCAGGGCTAGGAGGAACCACGACGGGGACCTCAGGGTAGTTGACGAGGAATTGTGGACGCAGGATGCCAGGATTATTTCCGGCACAGCGGTCAGCGACGTCTTTAGCTCCATCAAAGTTTTTCTTTTGCGATAAGTCGCGAGAAATCGCGCGCGATTGCTCGGCAATAACACTACCCTTAGCATCAAAAAGCGGTTCCTCATTTCCCGAGACTTCGGGCTGAACATAATAAAAGTCGGGCTCCTTGCGAAGGTTGTCGCGCTTTACCACGTCCCCCGGCAAATAAAACGAAACCGTGCGCGGCTGATTTACTTCGAGGGTTAAAATAGTGACCGCTGAGCGGTAGTAATTCCAGTCTTCAGGCTTCGCTGACTTAGTTTTATAAACCTGTGTGACCGTGAGTTTAATTTTATCGACCCATGATTTATTCAGGGCTTTAGGATCGGGATTATAATTAGCCGCAACCTCGACCTGCATACGATTCCAGGGATTGATTTGTCCGCCTAATCTGTGCTGAAAAAACTTAACATCTTTAACCACAATTACCGACTTTGAAGTGGCAGACTGGACCTTCTCGGACGCAGCATTACCCCCCTGAGTGGCGGTCGCTTGGGCGAACAATCCTACAGGGAAAAAAACCAACACCAGGAGTACGGTGTGTACGGCTTTATTAAGGGGCATAAGCAATCTATCGGTAGGATTCGCTACCCTGTTGGCAAATGTAAAAAGGCAGGGAACTGAGATTTAGATGCAAATAACTTGCATTAAAGCGGGCGAGATTTAGACCTTATATCATGCTTCGATTGATCACTCTTGGCGGCCTGTATTTGTGTCTCATCATTGATGCCAAAGCGCAAATAACATCGAGCTTCACGATTATTGATTATTGGGTTGGAAAACTAGTGACCGGGCCAGTCACTATTCATCAATCCATCATCCCCAGCGGTGGAGAACTGCATGGCTATCAATTAAGCCCTTCGGACAGTCTAAAACTCTCTAAATCACAGGTAATCATTGGCTTAAACCCGCATTCTGAACCCTGGCTAAACGATTGGATTAAGGCAAATAATCGCTCGGCTTCAGTCATTTGGATTAACGAAAAGTTTAGTCAGGTATCTCACCCGTGGATGAGTCCGGTCGTCTCAAAAGCCATGGTAAAAACACTCCATGACGGACTAATGATTCGAAAATTAAGTTCAGAAGTTAATCTAAATCAAGTACTTGCAGAAATAAATGACACGGAGCAATCGGTAGTTCGGGCATTTGCCACCGTTCCAGAAAATCGCCGAATCATCATCACCCAGCACCCAAATCTGTCGGCTTTTGCTGAGGCATTTAATCTCGAAGTGGCGGGCAGCATCCTCGAAAGCCCTGAAGCGGAGTCCGCCGATCCGTCGGCACAAAAATACTCTCAACTATTAAAGCTAATCAAAGCTCGAAACATCCGGGTGATTACCTGCGACGCCGGCCAAAATAATCGCGTAGCCCAACAGCTCGCCAAAGATGCAAAAATCAATCCGCCCCTCCCCCTCACCGTGGAGTACCTTGAAAAGAGCGGGACCCCGGGCGATACTTGGCCGAGTATGATACTCATCAACGCCGAGAAAATTTCGGAAGCTCTTAAAAAATAATGTCTCCGCCTAAATCCCATTTGAGAAAATTGTTTTCGGAAGCGTTCAATAATTTGTTTCCGGCCGTGCCGTATGCGGCTCCCGAAACCAATGAATCCGGAGATTGGGCAGTGGAGGTTAAAAATCTCGCCGTGCATATTAAATCTCAGAACTCGGCTGTTTTCTCCGGCGTCAGTTTTGAAATCCCTGTTCACTGTCGCACCGCGCTGATCGGTCCCAACGGTTCAGGAAAATCAACTCTACTCAAAACATTGGCCGGACTGATTCCCCAATCCGCTGGAGAGATTAAATTATTTGGTAGTATGCCACGAATCGGTCGCAGCCGAATTGCTTACTTAGCACAGAGTCCGCAATTAAATCCCGATTTTCCACTGCAACTTAAAAGGCTCGTACAAATGGGCACCTACGCGCACCACGGATGGTTTGAAGAGTGCCATCATGCCGATGAAAAAGTGGCTTCGGCACTTAAACTTTTAGAGTTGGAAGATTTAGTAGATCGCTCGGTGCACAATCTTTCGGGCGGTCAATTACAACGCGGGCTGTTAGCACGAGCCGCGGTACAGGGCGCAGAAATTCTTCTCTTGGATGAACCCTACGCTGCGCTCGATACGAAAAGTAGAGAGATCGTGGAAAACTTTCTTTTTCACAAAGATAATTCCTTCACGGTGATTATGGCGACGCATGAAACGGCGGACTCGCAAAAATTCGATCGAGTCTTGGAGATTCGCGACGGGAGTTTAAAAACCATTCACGCCTGTGCTGGGCATAAAAATCATCATGCTTAACACGCTCTTATCCGCCTTTCAGGAAGATTTTTTTCTGCGCGCCCTCCTTGCTTTATTTTTAAGCGGAATCTCCGCCGCATGCCTGGGTTCTTATATTGTTTTAAGGCGAATGTCGTTCATCAGCACCGCCATGACTCATTCGATTTTACCAGGCGTCGTCCTCGCGGTTCTCCTGGGATTTTCGGCTTATTGGGGCGCACTCATTGCCGCATTACTCACCGCCGCTGGGATTGCCTGGATTTCATCGCGCAAGGGAAGTAGCGAGGATAGTGCGATTGGCGTGATGTTGTCGGTGATGTTCGCTCTCGGCATTGCCTTCATGGGCCTGTCCCATTCGTGGCGTGATTTTACTGGGCTGCTTTTTGGAAGCATTGTTTCCGTCAGCACCGAAGATATTGGAGTGATTTTGGGTACCACGCTGATTGTACTTTTTTGCCTAAGGCTGGTGCATAAGGAATTAGAGTTGGCCTCGTTTGACGAAGAATATGCCCACCTCTTAGGCGCTAGACCTGGATTGCTAAGATCCGTGCTGCTCATCTTGATTGCCTTAGCTGCCGTGGCTAGCGTGCGCTTAGTGGGAGCACTCCTGACCACGGCTCTTTTTATTATTCCTTCAACGACCGGTGCTTTAATTGGAAAAAATCTAAAAGAAGTGATGTTCTGGAGCGTGCTCTGTGCCTGCGGCGGAGGTACACTAGGTCTCATAATTTCCTACACCTTCCAAGGAATTCCTGCGGGCGCGGCCATCGTACTCGGCTGCGCGATTCCCTACTTCATCGTCCGAATTAAAAACGCTTAAAGACGGGGCGAAGAAGAATCTCCGGAGCCCGCTGGTGAACTACCGTCCCCACGGAAGTCGCCCCGAGAAGAACGGTCTCTTGGATAATCGGACCCGCGTTCTCCCCTGCGAGATGAACGCGAAGAGGAGGAATGCCTGAAATGACGAGAAGAACGCCCCGACGAACGGCCTGATGAATGACGAGAAAAACCGCGGCTTTGGCGTGATCCACTACGGCGTAAATGGCGGCTGCGATGTTCACGTTTTGCGAGCATCCAACTTCTAAAACCAAATACCACCGCCATGGTGACGGCCGCAAAGGCTAAGATGTAAGGGAGAACACTTTCCATACTTTGTTTATAGCATAATAGTTTCTATTATGCAAACAACCAATCGCTATTAAGCGTTTAATCTATCAAAATTAGGTGAAAGGGGGAGCGACGACTGACGAAATATGTGCAGCCCTGATAATCAACGTGTAAGACGACTTTCGATGAGGGTGACCAAAATAACTCCTTTATAATTCTAATAAAACTTTACTATAATTTTTTGCTAAGTAGTTTCTAGTCGGTATAAAATTATGGCTAAAAAATCACCTCAGCACCGAGAGTCCCACACCAAAGAATCCCACCTCGTTATCCAAGATGCCCTTTTACATGTCGGAAAATCAAGTACTTCGAAAAAGAAAACCCAGTTGGAAGTGCATCGCGAAATCGCCAAGTCGCTCAATATTTCTACCGCCATGTTATACAAGTGGCGCGAGCAACCCCACAAGGGCTCGGGTCACCCTAATCCCTTAGATCGTGTTGCGACGCTGATTAGTGCAACGGGCGATGAACGGATCGTGGACTGGCTAGCCCATAAATCAGGCGGACACTTTATTCGCGACGAAGTACACAGTGCCTCACCCGAACTTTTCCGTGCTTCCAATGCGCTCATTAAAGATTTTAGTCACTTAATCACCGAATTGGCGAATGCCTGTGATGACCAACAAATTTCCCCAGCTGAATCCGTGGGTTTACGCGAAAAATGGAATTCACTCAGAAAACGGGCGGAGGGTTTTGTCCGGGCCTGTGAAAAAGGCACCTACGGGGCTAAGTAAAAATAGTCTGTTGCTTCATCCAAGAAGGGTTATTGTTTAACCCAATGACCGCTCAACCCATCCATCTTTACGGAGACCCGGTGCTCCGGACCCCAGGTGATGTCGTGCGCGAATTTGGTCCAGCCCTGCGTGCAATTGGTGATGGTATGCTGGCCTCCATGCGAGCCGCCCGCGGTATCGGTTTAGCCGCACCCCAAGTTGGATTATCTCTTCAGCTTTTTGTCATCGATGTTAAGGACAAAGAAAATCCCTTGATTTTAAACGGTAAAGTCGTTGATCCTGACACCGTCATGCCGATGCTTTTTGCCAATGCTACGGTAAGCATCCCGGCGGGTGAAAAAGAAATTTACATGGAAGGTTGTCTCTCTTTTCCCGGCGTCACGGGCGACGTCGAGCGGATTGAAAAAACAATCGTACAGTTTAGAGATGCGTCCGGCGCACCGCACACCCTCGAGTGTGCAGGCATCTTAGCTCGATGCGTTCAACATGAACACGATCACTGCCAAGGGGTTTTATTTATCGATCGGATGACTCGCGCTCATCAATTACTCGTTTCATCTAAAATTAAGAAACTAAAAAAGAAAACTTTAGCGGAATTAAAAAAGACTAAAACAAAGTCTTAATTTATTTCGTCGGACGAGTTGCCGGTGCACCAACGGTCTTAGTGGCATCGCGCGGCTTTGACTGTTCTTCTAATTTCAAGGAAAGCAGACCGACTTCAATCACGTCAGAACCACTCGCCTCACAGGAAATTTTGAAATTTTTGATCAAATCATTCCCTTCTAAGGATGTAATTTTCCAGGTGGCCTTAGCGCCATCAAGGCTGGGCGCGTCGCCACCCAAAATATCGACGAGCGATTGGCTCGCACCAACTCCGACTTTGCTGTCACTCAAACAAAGATGCCTTAAGAGCGCATTTCCGAGATGTGAATTAGTGCGGGCGTATGATACCACCCGATCTCCCGAAGATGAAAGACGTGGTAAAAAACTTTTCTCGTCACGTAAATTCACCGTAGCATTATAAACTTTGGCCACAGACTCCGAGGGATTAAAAGTAGTTAAGTACATTTCTGATCCAATCAGACGCATGGTGTAAGCATCGGCCATTCTTACCATTAATAAGGTGAGACTGTTATCAGTCGTGAGACCATAGACCTCAACCCACACCACCGTGGCATTACGCGGAGATGACACCTTCCAATCTTTGGTTAATTGCGGTGCGGCAGCATTCGCACCCACTTTATAACTATATCCATCCTCGGGCACTGGGGCCAAACCCGTGGCGTCAGACTTGGTCCAAGCTGCCCGCAGTGATTCCGTCACCGCGGGTGTTTTTAAAATTTTTCCATCATTAAGAACGGTCATCGATCCAATAATATGATGAACTTTATATCCACCATCGCGGGCAATTTTCTGCAAGCGAACCGTCGCTAAGTTTAAACAATAACCCACCTTGGATTGGGTTAAATTCTCTGATAAATCTACCGTTTTGGTTAAATCTTTGTAACGCGCCGTGGCCACGCG
>CAIMFE010000017.1 GCA_903840235.1 uncultured Opitutia bacterium
CCTTGTTCGCTAATTAAAAGACAGGCACCTTTACCAGTAGTGAGAGCCTTACGTATTAAACTTCTTAATGAGGCATCACCGTCTTCCTCGGTTTCATCAGGGTGCAAAATAATACCATCGTGATCAATGGTCGCTAGAATCACATCGACGTCGTGTTCACGATAACGATCGAGTCCGCCAAATCCATCGACGGGCATGATTTGGTTATCACAACGTAAATGGGTGTAGCCATGCGCCTCTGCCCATTCCGCGAGCGGTCGATGGTGGCCTTTGCGTGAACGCACGAGTGGCGCCCCGATGAATATTTTACCCCGCTTTAGGTTTTTGATATTTTTCGATATAATTCTTACGACCGCATCTTCCGTCATTTCGGTTAAAGGCTCTCCCGTGGTTGGACTGTGTAAAATACCTGCACGAGCAAAAAGTACGCGGAGGTATTGGGCTACTTCGGTGACGGTCGCGACCGTGGATTTAGCGGAGCCGCGGGTGACGCGTTGTTCAATGGCTACGGTCGGCGGTAAGCCTGAGAGTGAATCGATATCGGGCTTAGGTAATTGTTCTACGAATTGACGGGCATAAGCGGAAACACATTCCAAGAAACGTCTCTGTCCTTCTGCGAATAGAATATCGAATGCCAACGTTGATTTTCCTGATCCCGAAACACCGGTCATCACCGAGAGCGAACCGTGCGGAATTTTTACAGAAATATTTTTAAGGTTATGTTCACGCGCACCCGTGAGCGTGATTGCTGTAGGACGCGGGTGACTCACGTAATTTGTTTTCGCATCAAAGGCTTTGTCTTCTAGAGCGAGATATTTCCCTGTCGTTGTTTTACCTCGGGCCACGACTTCGGGAGTTCCTTCCGCAACAAGTTTTCCACCTTGCGGTCCAGCTTCGGGACCCATTTCAACTAACCAATCGCAAGATTTTAAAACATCGAGATGGTGTTCTACGACGATGAGTGAGTGACCCGCATCAGTGAGTCGTTGGAGTAATTTGATTAATTTAGAAACGTCTTCGCGGTGTAAACCCGTCGTTGGTTCATCGAGAAGTAAGAGTGAACCCGTTTTTTGTGGATCCAGTCGCGATAAATAACGCACCAGTTTTAAGCGCTGAGCTTCACCGCCCGATAACGTGGTCAAAGGTTGTCCCATCGAAAGATAACCCAGACCGACTTCTTCAAGGACACTCAATTGATTGCTGGCAGGAGTTCGGCCACCGAGAAAAATTCGGGCTTCGGTTACCGACATCGCTAATAAATCAGCCACCGATTTCCCATCGAACTTGAAAGCTAAGATTTCATCACGGAAGCGTTTACCATTACATGAGGGACAAGGGAGGGCGACGTCGGAGACGAATTGCATTTCAACGGTTTCCCAGCCCGCACCACCGCAACGTTCACAGCGACCTTCGCCTGCATTAAAAGAAAAATGCGAAGGGGTGAGTCCGGCCACTTTAGCGGCATCGGAGTTACCCAATAAATTTCTGATCGCATCCCAGGCTCCAACATAAAGAGCGGGATTGGAGCGTGGAGTGCGTGTGGCTGGTGACTGATCGATGACGGCGACTTCTGCTGGATCGACGTCAAAAATTAATTTTCCATTGAGAGGATTGTTCGTGTCTTCGTCATCTAAATTTCCACGTCCAATTACTTGGTGTAGTAGAGTCGATTTTCCTGATCCCGATACGCCGCAGAGTCCGACGAGTCGACCGAGTGGCAATGTGCTAGAAAAATTATTTAAGTTATTAATGCTAATATTTTCAATGCGTAGTCGCGGCGTGCTATTGGTCACAGGTCTGATTTTACGTGGCTCGACTTTGCGCTTACCCGAGAGCCATGCTCCGGTTGCGGAATCTTTAATTTTCAAAATACCATCGGGCTTACCTTGATATAGGCAATAGCCGCCTTGTGCACCCGGTTGAGGCCCAATTTCAATCAGCCAATCGGCAGCACGCATGACTGATTCATCGTGTTCTACTACGACTACCGTATTACCTTGATCAACCAGACTCCTTAAAATGGTTACCATCTTGGATAAGTCGCGGGCGTGCATGCCTACACTCGGTTCATCGAGTACGAAAATAGTATCGGCTAAACAGGCACCAAGACATGAGGTCAGATTAACACGTTGGATTTCTCCGCCGGAAAGCGTCCGCGATAAGCGATCCAGCGTCAGATAATTTAAACCGACTGCTTCTAAGTAACCCAGTCGGGCTAAAATAGCTTCGAGTGCGTGGTTGGCAGGATGGCGGGAGTTTTTCGGCGCGTGCGGTAGAAGTAATTCTTTGAGTTCTTTGACGGGAATCGCGTACAGGTCGGACAGCGTTTTATTTTCCCATTTCCAGAATAAGGATTCCTCGCAAAATCTTTTTCCATGGCATTGCGGACATTCTTCATAGGCACGCCAACGCGATAGGTACATGCGCACGTGCATTTTGTACGTACTAGACTCTAACCATTTAAAGAAACCTCTCACGCCGTACCATTTGGATTCCCATTC
>CAIMFE010000018.1 GCA_903840235.1 uncultured Opitutia bacterium
ATGAGTAAGTCAGGTCGCAGAACTAAAGGCGTCTGTCCTTTAATCATGCGGTGTCTGCCGTGATCAATGAGTCCCTGGGGCTTAAAACGGTCTAAATAAGTCGATACCCATTTGGCGTGGATATCTCGATTTCTTAAAATCTTTTTATCGGTGAACGAGCGAACATACAGACGTTCCATCGCCTGATGATAACTATAGCACGCCGCTCCGATGGTTTTAATTTCTTTTAACTGTGCTTCGGAGATAGGCCAAGGCTCAGGCGAAAGCTTCCAAATCTTTTCTGCGAAAAGAGGTGGCTCGAGAAGTTTTTGTCGAAGGACTTGTTGCGAAGGCATGGCTTTAGTCGTCGATTTTAATATCTTTATTACGAGTACGGGGTCCACCAGCACGCAACCAGCCATTAATAAAGGCATCAATATCACCATCCATCACGGCTTGAATATTTCCCGTTTCTACGCCGGTGCGTAAGTCTTTCACCATTTGATAAGGTTGGAAAACGTAAGAGCGGATCTGGTTGCCCCAACCGATATCGCCTTTTTCTCCGTAGTATCGTTCCATCTCGGTACGTTTATCATCCAACATTTTTTCGTAAATACGGGCACGCAAAATTTTCATCGCAAGGGCGCGATTTTTGACCTGGGAGCGTTCGCGTTGGCAGGCGACGACTAAGCCAGTCGGAATGTGCGTTAGACGCACCGCTGATTCGGTTTTGTTAACGTGTTGTCCGCCTTTGCCGCTCGAACGATACACGTCGACGCGTAGATCGGCTTCGTTGATTTCGACGTCGATATCGTCATCGATTTCCGCAACCACGTCGACCGACGCAAATGAGGTGTGACGTCGGGCATTGGCATCAAATGGAGAAATACGGACGAGACGGTGGACACCACGTTCAGCTTTTACGTAACCATAGGCATTGGGACCTTCGAGACGGAAGGTGGCTTGGCTGATTCCGGCACCATCACCTTCGGCGACGTCTTCAATTTCAATTTTGAATCCACGACGTTCAGCCCAGCGCGTGTACATTCGGAAAAGGATATCGGCCCAGTCGTTGGACTCGGTGCCACCCGCGCCTGCTTTGATGGTGACGATGGCGTTTGATTTGTCGTGGAGCCCGGAAAGGAATGAAGCGATTTCGAGGTCGGAGACTTCTGCGAGAAGATCGGCAGCTGTTTTGCGAAGTTCTTCCATTTCTGCATCCACCGTACCATCGGGTGATTCGACGATAATCTCTGCTAAAGTTTTGGTATCTTCGAGTTTGCGTTTGAAGGCAACCTGCGGGGCAACGACCGTTTTATAATTATTACATTCAGAGATAACTTTTTGTGCTGATTTTTGACTGTCCCAAAAGTTGGAGGCCGTCATTTGATTTTCTAACTCAGCGATCTTGGCCTGTTTTCCTGTGACATCTAAAAATTTCCAAAGATACCCCGACCGACGCTCGATTTCTTCAAGCTGGGAACGAATTTCAGGTGGGATGTACATACTTTGAAGGGTTAGTTGTGCGATTAACGGCAAGGGGTGCAAAGAAATTGTAATAGTATCCTCGGAAAAAGCGTAAATCTTCTCAACCGCATTTGATTTCTAGGTTTAAATATGAATCTGGTGAGTCGAACTTGCTCCGGTCTGAACTATGCTTATGTCTAACCTATGGCTTATTTAGAAGGACTTAACTTTACGCAAATCGCTGGGCCGGCCCCACTGAGACGAGTTTTGCCTAATGGCCTCGAAGTATTATACACTCACCGTCCGGGGATTGGTCTTTGCACCGTACAGGGTTGGGTGCGCACGGGAAGTGCCCAAGAGGGCAAGTGGGAAGGGTCAGGCATTTCGCACTATCTCGAGCACATGGTATTCAAGGCCACGGCACGTTTTGCCAATCGTGAATTAACTGAAGCCATTCACCGCGTGGGTGGAAGTTCGAACGCGTACACGACCTTTGATCGAACGGTTTATTACGTCGATGCGCCCGAAGAGGGATTTGCCACGGCGATGGAAGCTATCTCGGAGATGGTTTTTGATCCGTTAATCAGTGAGGAAGATGCGAAAGTAGAACGAGACGTGATCTTACGTGAAATCGCAATGCGTGATGATGAACACGATAGCATCTTCGCCGAAAAGATTTTAGAGGAGGCACTGCATGTGCATCCGATGCGGCATCCCATCATCGGACACAAAGACCTGTTTATTAAAATCACACCCGACGATTTACGGGCCTATCATAAAGGCAGGTACGCACCTGAAAATGTGGTGCTAGCGATTGGGGGTTCGATGGATCCCGATGAAGTTTTTAAATCCGTAGAACAGTGGTTTGGACGATTTTCCAGAAATCCGGTGATTCAGGAAGTGCCCGTGATTGAGCCGCCCATGGCTACACCTCGTCGCGTCGAGGTCGCTCGCGATGTTTCAATCTGTAAGGGTGTAGCGACGTGGAAAATTCCAGGATTCTTTGCTAAAGACCGTAGCGCCATCGATTTATTCTTAGGCGTACTCGGCAGTGGTAATAGTTCCATTTTGTGGGATGATCTTCGCGAAAATAAAAAGTTAGTTCACGCGGTGGACGCTCATGCCATGGGACTCAAGGATATTGGTCTAGCTTGGCTGAGTTGGATTGGCGATGCGCACGCTGATCACACCGTCATTGAAAAATCTATCTTAGAAAAAATTAATGAGCTACAGGATAATGGAGTGAGTCAGGCGCAATTCGAAAAAGTTCGCCGTCAAACAGTGGTCGCGATGGTCAATGGACTCAAAACCATTCATGCGGCGACTGCTCGCAGTGCGTATGCAGCCTGTATTGGTTATGACCACGCTTGGCCATTGCGCGGGGTAGAGGAGTTGGCGCGTCTAACTCCTGAAGATCTTACCCAGGTTGGTCGTACTTATTTGAAACCTGAATCTGTAACTTTTGCGGTGATGAATGCTAAAAAGTCTACGGCAACCTCGGATACAAAAGCTCAAATTAAAACTCCCGATGCATTCGAAGTCATTACGCTCGAGAACGGTGTTCGGGTTGTCCTGCAAGAAGATCACTCCGTGCCGAAGGCTGGTTTCGGGGTCTATTTCTCTGCTGGTATTGCTTATGAAAACGACGCGAAAAGAGGCGCTACCGGAATTCTCTCAACCCTGTTAACGCGTGACACGGTTCAACACAGCCGACAAGAAGTCGCCCAGATTGTGGATCGTATTGGCGCGACTTTCGCCGATGTTGGTTCGCAACTCTCCTGCGGATTATGGGGCGAGGCCTTGAGTTCTGATTTTGAACAAATCGCTGAACTGGTAAAGAACGGTGTGCTTACTCCGAAAATATTGGGCGACGCTTTTGAATCAGAAAAAGCCAGTGCGATTGCGGCGTGTAAAGAAGCCGCGGATGATATCGTTGAGAAAGCCCGACTGCGCTTACTGAAACAGTTTTTCGGAAATCACCCGTTGAGCATTGATGCGTGTGGAACACCCGAAACGATCGAAAAGCTAAAACAATCCGATATCATTGAATTACATAAAAAATTAGTGGTCTCTTCTAATTTAATCATCGGCATCAGTGGCTCCTTTGATCGTCGTGTTGCCTTAGATTTCGCTAAGAAATATTTTGGTATCTTACCCAAGGTAGAATTTAAACAAGAGACCCTTAAGCCTCATACCATCAAGCCCAGCAGTGAGGATCAGTTCACCGCAGTAGGCGAACAAGCTGTGGTATGTTTAGCGTTCCCTCATTGTGGTTTTGCACCCGTGATGGTTACAGCTGCTAATGTCATTGAGGAATTGTTAAGCGGTATGGCCAGCGGACTTTTCCAACGCGTGCGTGAAGAAAAAGGCTTAGCTTATTTCGTGGGTGCAACACGCGTTGAGACTGCTGATCAGGGCATGTTTTATCTCTATGGTGGGACGACCCAGGAGGCGGCTCAGCAGGTCATTGATGAAATGAAGGGCGAGTTGGCCCGACTATCTAAGGGTGAGTTTAAAGAGCATGAGATTGAAGATGCTAAACGCCGATTGCGTGTATCGCGTCGACAAGGCCGACAATCTGCAGGTCGTCGCATGCAGGGTGCACTCACCCGCGAACTCGTTGGCCTCGGTGCGAATTTCGATGCTGAATGGGAGCGCCGAATGAATGAAACCGATAGTAAGCAGATTCAAAGCTACGCTCAGAAATATTTTAAACTATCCCACGCTCAGCAATTAATTGTCGTCCCGAAAAAAGCTTAGGACTCTTCTAGTTTTCTAGCGGCTAAGACCGCTACCAAAATACCCGGAATGGCTAAGGCTAAAGCGGCGATAAAGTATCCGGAGTAACCTAAGAGGTTGGAAAGTTTGCCTGCCCAAAGTCCAGGTAAGTACACGGCGATCAGTGAGAGCGTGGATAATAGGGCGTACCTCACGGCTGCTTGCGCACCGGCTGCGAGTTTCATCATTGCTAAAATTAATGCGCAGAGACCAGCACCGAAGGCTAAGTATTCGATGAAGAAAATTATAGAAATAACGGTGAGGGAAGGTAGCGGATTTACATTAAACGATAACCAGCTGATCCCAATCAGCGGTAAATGCATGCAGATGCCCAGAGGAACGAGTGATTGAGCCAGACCGCGACGAGTGATAATGGCTGAGCCTACGATGCCGCCGATCGCGAGTCCCAGAATCGCAGTAGTAATACGCAAGTACGCGTAGGTTTCGTCATCAAGTCCAAGTCCACCTTGGAGCACACTCGCTTTGGCAAAGAGTTTAATTACGTGATTCATATGAACCTCACTGGCTCGATAGAAAAAGATGAGACCAATGATAATCGGTAGTCTGGAATCTAGGTAGAGTGATTTGAGTGCTCCGCCCATTTCTTTGAGCATAGATAGCTTATCCTGGTCCGCTGAGATAGTTTCCTTCGGTTCCCGAGTGAAGCCCCACTGGGTAAGCAAAAGTACCACTAAACTAAATGCGGCTAAACATATTAAAGTTAGGTTTATATCGTTCGTCGGCCGGTTTGAATGTTTATGAAAGTACCACGCGAGATAGATTAATCCTGGACCCGCTAAAACTTGTCCGAGCTTTGAAGCAAAATTAAGTAGCCCAGAATATTTTGCGCGCTGATTATCATTTAACGAATGCACGTAATATCCATCGAGAAGGAAGTCATGTCCCCCCGACAATAAGGTTAGGATACACAAGACAACCGCGATGGTGGTTACCTGTTCTAATCTAATGAAATGGTTGAGCACTAGAATGCAGATAATCATGCCAGCTTGGCAGGATATAATGAGTGTGCGCGGTTTTCCGAGGAGACTCAGGAAGGGCGCCCAGAATATTTTGAGGGCGACGATTAATCCGAGGGCACCCACCACTTGAGTGATTGTTCCATCATTAACCCCGTGATTTTTCAGCACGACGGGCAGGGCTTCGTCGCGCAGTGCCGCTGGCAGAGTTTGAAAAAGAAATCCACCCAAGACCCAAAGCCACGGAAGTCGTGTCAGGGATGAGTTGGAATTCTCGTGCATACTCTCTATTTATTCCCTTCGAGCTGTTCGCGTCCAAACTCATCAACCGATCGGAACAAACTATGGAAGAACTTAGCGACCGTGATATTTAAGCCGAGGAGTTCTTCATCCGTTAAATCAAGCATTTCGCCCGGACGGAAGGTACGTTGAGTATCGACCATTTTAGTTTTCTTGGCGCCCCCTTCGGGTGAGTCTG
Source organism: uncultured Opitutia bacterium (assembly GCA_903840235.1). GTDB lineage: Bacteria > Verrucomicrobiota > Verrucomicrobiia > Opitutales > UBA953 > UBA953. Next base: position 5,680 of record CAIMFE010000018.1, read on the forward strand.
TAGCGTCGATGTCTTTCATCGCTTTAAATTCAAGGGTCAGTGATCCATCGGGCGAAATATCATCGTTGGTAACCATCCCCGTGCGCACTAAAACTCGTAGGGCGGCGGCAATGCTGAAGATGGCGTCTTCTAGCTCGCTGATAATATTATAAGTCTGTTCAAATTCGTTAAACTTCTCTTGTAGATTCATTCTGACGAATGCCTCTTGTTTTTGTCCGATGATTTTATCGGCTTCGGGATTACTTGCGACATTGTGACCGCGGGTTTTGATTAAGAGACAAAGCAGGTGAACTTGATTCATCACTTCAGCGGAAAGTGCTAAGAGGTCATTAATACTGGTGCGTAAGAGTAATCCACGGGAATAGGCGACCATTTGGTCGTGGGTGAGGTGCGCAGCGGGTGCGGGCATGATACGCGAAACGTTCGAGTAGTAATCGTAAATTTTCGCATCGGACGTGCGCACGCCGGCGAGAGTGAATGCCAACATGTCGTGTTGACGTTGCAGAGCGGTCAGAAAACTACGGCTAATGTTTTGAAGTGAGATGACGCTCTCTTCGGGGTTAGGTTGTTGGTTAGACATCTTAAATTATTCGCTGGGTGGTTTAATCTCAGGTGACTTGGTGTGACGAGCCCTTTTACGTGCTAAAAATCCATCCTCGCGGGGTTGGGGTGTGGAGGCAATCCAGGCGATGGCGATGGGGGCAGCTTCGGCTAGGCTCAAAGGGAGGTTATTTACCAGGCCGGGGAAGCGATAGGTATGCTCAATTCGAGGCTGTAAGTCGGGGTCTAGCTCGTTTCCGGAGATCAACAGGGCGATGTGTCGACCCGGGACGCGAACGGGGGTTCCTAGGTCAATTTTGCGACCGATTTTACCGGTCAGCGCCACCACACAGCATTTTTCTTTTACGAGTTTAAGTAAACCGCCGAGGGCGGCAGCACGCATGACGCGTACGTGTTCCATGGCACCTTGGGCGAGGGTCCAAGTATCAGAATTGAAGGCTAGATTTTCGGTACCAGAAGAGAGAAGAAGTCTTTTGAGTCCGAACGCCGCCATTGAACGGGCGATAGCCGCTAAGTCTGCTGGACGAGAAATGTGATCGGCGATGACGACTGTTTCATGTGCCTCGCGCCATTCGGCGAAATCGGAAACACGGACGTGACCAGGCTCTGGGCGCATGGTGATGGCACAGACATCATCACAATCCGTTCCCGCGATGTACGACATGTCGGAAGCGGAACTGGTATGTAATTTTACACCGAGAGCTTCGAGGGGAATGATGTGACTCGAGAGACTCGGCACACATTTCGGCGAAGCGTGGATTTCACGCAAAGACTTGGGATGAAGTTCGATGCAGGCTAAAACAGCGGGGAGACCTCGCAGAATAACTCGATTAGGATTGGAGGTGTCGGTGCTCACTGGATTCGACCTTCATCAAAATCAATCATGTCGGCAAAGGAAAGAACATCCGTGCGATGAAGTGAATTCATTTTGCGTTTAGCGTCATTTAGGGCTTCTCGGCCCATTTCACTCATCCCTTTTTGTACTAATTCCCGATTCCAGACATGAACACGAAGGTCTTTCGGGAACAGATTCAGCAACCGCACGTTTAAATCATTTTCATCTTGGGCATTTTTGACGCATTCGATGACTTGTTCAGGATCGACCGCTAAGTGCAGACATAAAAAGCGATCAAAGCCTTTGCAGAAATTTCTTTGATACGATTTCGGTAACTCGCCTTTGAGATGTTTCCGGATTTTACCAATGAAGCGGGGGAGGTGTAATAAGCCAGTGGCGGGATGTGGAATATAAGCGGACGGTAAATCGTAACAGATTTCCCCCGTCGCTTCACTAAATCCATTCGGGCGTGGAGTAGAGGAATCGGTCATGGATTTTTAATTTCAATAAAAGGTTTGAGGTCTTTGGCAATTTGCACTGCGGCATTCGCAAAATTTTCCGACTGAGCATTCACGTAATCGATTGGATTCTCGGAACGTTTCGCTTTCCATTGTCCTTGTCCTTGACTCAAAGATTTCCCTTGGGCGTCTTCGATGCGGTAATGTAATTGCAGGACGGTGGCTTGGGCGGTGAGGAACATCGCCTCCACATCGATAAACAAGACTACGTAGTTCTCGTTGGGCGTTTGTAGTTCGAAGGGTAGGCCCGTTTGTTTGGTAAGATTGCGTCCGATGATTTCGCTGACGGCGCGATCGAGAGAGGCAATCCAGCGTTGGGAATCATCCACTTTGATTACTCGACTTTCATCGGCAATGACGAGGGTAGGACGGCGTAAGCTGACGGGAATATTGGCTCTCGGTATGAAAATAATTGGAGATTTCTTAGTAGGTGTAGTTACCGGCCCAGAGAGTTGGTGAAAAGTTACGGATTCACTCTTTTGATCAAAGGTAATGCAACCGGTAGTTAAACAAGTTAAACTGAGTAATAAGAATAAAGTAAATTTACTCATTTGGATTCTTCGGGCTTAGGATTTTCCGTGGAAGTCGTGTTCACTTTCTTTTGTCCGCGACCTTGAATAATCGTTTCGGGATTACGCTCGATGAAGTCAGCTAGAGAACGAATCGCTGTGGCCGCTTCCGAAACATCCGCAAGGGCGGTGTCTAATTCGCGTCGAGTCGGCGAACCTGGTTTGGTTAATCCACGAACATTCTCTGCGGTCTCGTTCAGACGTTCGAGGGCTTTGCGACCCGCGGCGGCCATGGTTTGCAGGTCGTCGGCGACGGGATCCACTTTGCTATTAAAACGTTTCACGAGTTCATCGACCGACCTCATGGCGGCAGAAAAATCGGACACTGCTTGGGTAATCGCAGGGTCGCCGGTAATTTTCACGATATTATCGGAAGCCGTGACGAGATTCTTATTTATTTTTTGAAACTCAATTTCTGAAGCGCCTTTATCAATCCGTCCGAGAATCGAATCTACCTTTTGGGTAATGGCAATGAAGTCGACTTTGCTTAATTGATCGAGCGTTTGGGATACGGCTTTGGTGAGGGCGCCGAGATTCGAGGGCAGGGTGGGAATTTCTGCGGTGTCGCCTCGCAGGTCATGCAACTTATATTCGCTGTCAGGGAAGTAATCTAACTCAACATAGAGCACGCCGGTAATAACGGACTGTTGTTGCAATTTAGCACGCAGACCTTTTTCGATGGAGCCACGTAAGCCGGTCTTATCTAAGAGTGCTTGATCCAATCCGCGTCGAGTTAGTAAATCAGGCGTGAACTCCATCACCACGGGAACCGAGTAATCGCTCGGTGCTTGCGCGGCAGTGCGCAAAAGTACTTGAGAAACTTTTCCAATAGTGACGCCACGGAATTTAACCGGTGCACCGA
>CAIMFE010000019.1 GCA_903840235.1 uncultured Opitutia bacterium
GGTGATACCGCCATCGTGAATGCCGAGAATGATTCCTTCTTAAAAATGGTAACCCAAACTCAACTACCATGAGCTCCACCAACCCGACATGGTTTAGCCGAATCTACCGATTCGCAGCGTCACTCAAACTCACGGTCGCGCTACTGGGATTGTCGATGATCCTGATTTTATTAGGGACACTTGAACAAGTTCACTGGGGCGTATGGCATGTCCAAAAAGAATATTTCAGTAGCTGGTTTTGCCTTTATCCACTCAATTCGTCTGCCCCCATTCACCTTCCCCTGCCCGGTGGTTTTCTGTTAGGATTATTATTGGTGATCAACTTAATCTGCGCTCACTTCCAAAAGTTTCAGGATAAAAAAGGTTATAAGCATTGGGGCATTAAGATGATTCACGTCGGCTTGCTCCTACTTTTAATCGGCGGATTTGTAACCGCAGTCTACCAAGATGAATCCGCTATGGTCATACCAGAAAAAGAGCAACGGAACTTCACCGAAGCTTTTCGTAGTCATGAATTAGTACTGATTGAACATACTCCCAGTGGAATCGACAAAGTAGTCTCCGTACCCGAAGAGCTTCTGCAGAAAACTGCACTAAGCCTGCCCAATACTTCTTTGACCGCTAAAATTTTAAAGTATTACCCCAATTCTATCTTAAGAGCTAAATCGCAATTCCCCAAAGGCGAAGTCGTACAAGTCACACAAGGCGTGGGTGCGCGTACACCGTTAGCTTATAAGCCGATTCCGGAAAGTTTTGATGACAATAATCCTAATAATCCACTGGCGATTGTAGAAATCAATTCCGGAAAAGTCAGTCTAGGTTCTTGGATCCTAAATGCTCAGCTGGGAGAGTCTCTTCCGGCCCAAACCTTTGTGCACGAAGGAAAAAATTACGAAATCGCCCTAAGAAAACTTCGTTATTATCTACCCTTCTCCATTACCCTAAACCAATTTACGCACGAAAAATATCCCGGGACCGAAATCCCCAAGCGCTTCGTGAGCGATGTCATCGTCACAGGCGAAACAGGAAAATTTCCTTACACCATTTCGATGAATCAGCCGATGCGTCATGGTGGCATGACCTTTTTTCAGTCGAGTTTCGGCGCTACCTCGGAAGGTAAAAACATTTCCGTTCTCCAAGTCGTGCGCAATCCCGGTTGGTTAATCCCGTACATTTCAGTCAGCCTCATGTCCTTAGGACTGCTCTGGCATTTCTGCCTATCCCTTGGAAAGTTCTTAAACCGTCGCACGACTAACACCGCTTTAAGTATTCTCGCGCTCGGTATGATTCCCTTAAGTGCTGAATCCGCGGAAAAAAATTGGGATACTAGAGAATTTGGCAACATACCCGTGCAGAACGGCGGTCGAGTAATCCCGATCGAGACATTGGCAAGTTCCTCGCTCCTACAAATGCGGGCCCGACGTGAAATCGCCCTGACCGACGTTGAAGCCATCGCCTTTGGGAAGAAACCTTCCACTTGGACCGCCGAAGAAGCGGCCTTAATTGCGAAAGAATTGCCTGACCTAGATGCGATAGCCAAAACCGCACTCGAGGCTCGTAGCGTAAACCTGAAAGGAAAATCAATGAGCGCCTTAGATTGGTTCATTGAAGTTTCCTTCCGTGGACATGTTGCAAAATTCCTGCCCACCTTCCGCGTCGATCATCCGGTGGTACTTAAGATGATGGGACGTGACCCTGAAAAAACTAAATTTCTCAGTTGGAATGATGTGATTAAAAATAGTGAAAGTTTAACCAAAGCAGCCGAAAAATCTCGGTCCCTCGCCCAAGCGAATCGCGAAGCTGAAGACCGCGCACTCATTCAATTAGAAAGTGCTGCACGTCAATACGCCAACCTGTCGTTGGCATTTATTCCTGGTGATTTACCCGCGGAGATTTCCCCTCAACAAGAATATCAAACTTGGCTCGGTTCGCTTAATCGTGCCGCCGCCCAAATTTCCGAAAAGAAAAGCACCGATGGAAGTGCTCCTAAGTTCGATAAAGAGCTTCAAGATAATTTAAAATTCCTCGTCGAACGTTATCAAAACTTTAGTCGCGAATGCAGCATTCGTATCGTACCACCACTTCCCACAAACGTGAATCAAGAGTGGGATAACTTAGGTATCGCCCTACTTTCGGTAATCTCCGAACGTGATAAGCATCGTCCCGCTCTCGCGGCGGATGGCACCCTCACTCGCTACGCCAATTTCTGTACCGCGTGGCGGGAAGGACGCGATGATGATTGTGCGTTGCAAGTCCGTGCACTCTACGCAGCCCAAACTGGACCGTGGACTTCACGCACGGACGCCGAAACGATTTTTAGTCGGCTTCAAGCTTTCTATTGGATGCTCATCGCTTACTTCATATTAATTTTATTCGTACTCTGGGCCTGGGTCGCAGAAAAAGGTCGAACCCAATTCAATTGGGCTTATGCGATGCTGGTTACCATTTTCGTTTGTCACACCCTTGCCCTAGGCTTCCGTATGTGGCTGCACGAACGTCCACCCGTCACCAATTTATATTCGTCGGGTATCTTTGTGGCTTGGGCTGCAGTTTTACTCGGGATCATCTTAGAAAAAATTTGGCGGAATGGCATAGGCTCTGTGGCCGCTGGGGTCAGTGGCTTTGTCTCATTAATTGTCGCCCATAATCTCGCCTTATCGGGCGAAGATAATTTAGAGAGCGTTCGCGCCGTCTTAGATTCAAATTTCTGGCTCTCCACCCACGTCACCACCGTAACGATTGGGTATTCAGCTACGTTCGTCGCTGGGCTCGTCGCTGCCATTCACTTATGGTTACGTGCCTTTAAAAAGGGCTATCGCGAAGGTGAATCCGTCGCCCGAGCTGCCTACGGTATTCTCGCGTTCGCCACGCTCGCCAGTTTCGTGGGTACGATGCTTGGGGGAATTTGGGCCGATCAAAGCTGGGGTAGATTCTGGGGTTGGGACCCTAAAGAGAATGGCGCCGTACTCATCGTGCTTTGGTGTGCAATTTGCCTACACGCTCGCTGGGGTGCACTGGTTAAACGCGAAGAGCTCATGCAAATGCTTGTCTTCGGTAACATCGTCACGAGCTGGTCTTGGTTTGGGACAAACTTGTTGGGCGTGGGATTGCACAGTTACGGATTCACCGAATCAGGTTTCTTCTGGCTCTGTGCCTTTGCCGTTTCTCAACTCATCATCATCGCGCTTGGCTGGCTTCCCGCACGCGATGAAGCTCCGGCCACATGAGTGAATCAGCGGAAAATTTCTGGTTCTGTTTAAAATCTAAACCTCGCCAAGAGGCTGTAGCCGTTCGCAATTTAAAGGCGGTTGGCGATATCGATATTTTCTTTCCACGCATTCGTCGCACCCGACGTGGACATGAGAAAAACAAGGAAGTCGTTGAGCCACTTTTTCCGGGGTATATTTTTGTTAAATTTAATCCTGAGGACTCACAAGGCACCGTCAAAAGCACGCGCGGCGTATTACATTTAGTCAGTAAAAATGGCAAAGCGGTCGATGTTGATCATAAAGTCATCGATGAATTAAAAGCCCTCGGCCCCGAAGGTATCTTGTCGATGCTTGATGAAGAATTAAAAGTGGGCGCAAAAATTAAAGTGATTCGCGGCATCTTCGCTGGATCAGAAGGCGAAGTTTTAAAACTCGCCACTCCACAAAAAAGAATCGCCGTACTCCTTACATTACTAGGCGCCCAGCAATCGGTTGAAATGCCGATGGATGATGTCGCCACCAACGAGGAAGAATAATTCTGAAATGATTCAAGACCTACTCATCCATTCCCATCGAAGCGAAAACTTACATCCGTATTTTCCGCAAGCGTTCCAGTGGCTGAAAAATTTTAATCCGAATACACCCGATGGAAAATATGAGATTATTGGACCAGATTGTGTAGCGGGTGTGCAACGCTATCAGACTAAGCCCACGACAGAGAAGAAATGGGAGGCCCACCAAGTGTTTGGAGACATCCAAGTCGTCTTTGCCGGCGAAGAATACTGCGGTCACCACAACGTAGCCCTACTCCAAACCCTGGAACCGTATTCAGCAGAAAAGGATGTCGCTAAGTTCGTGGCTCCAACGACGCCCTCAACGCTGCTTCATCTCTACCCTTCACAGTTTACGATTTTTTACCCGTCCGATGCCCATCAACCTGGGGTGCAAATTTCCCAACCCTGCGAAGTTCTTAAGGTAGTTATTAAATTTAAATTAAAGGTATAATTTAACTCTCGCAGATTAAGGTTTTAAGACCTAAAAGTTGGTTATGGGAAATCCCTGCCGTCTTATTATCGCTCTCGATGTTGAGAGCAAAGAAGAGGCACTCTCATTGGTTCGTCCACTCATCGGAAAAGTAGCATGGGTGAAATTAGGTCTACAGCTTTTTGTTAAATACGGACCCAGTATCGTCGACGAATTTCATGCCCTGGGTTTCAAAGTATTTCTGGATTTAAAATTACACGATATCCCAAATACGGTCAGCTCAGCGATCAAAAGTCTGAAAGGTCGCCCGTGCTCCTTACTTACTCTACATGCCAGTGGTGGACCCGAAATGCTCGCTCGCGCAGTCGAAGCTGCAAAGCAGAGTATTCCCGATTGCCAACTTCTTGCGGTTACCGTTCTCACTTCGATGGATCAGACCCAGCTCCATGCGGTGGGTGTGAAGTCGAGCCCCGAAGAACAAGTCAAACTCCTCGCGAAAATGGCCATGCAATCCGGCGTTCATGGATGCGTGTGTTCTCCATTAGAATTACCACAGCTCCGAAAAGAGTTAGGACCTAAGCCTGTTTTAGTCACACCCGGCATTCGCTATCCTGATGGCAAAGCCGATGACCAAAATCGCGTCATGACGCCCATTCAAGCTGCCCAAGCGGGTGCGAGCTTCATCGTCGTCGGACGCCCTATTTTAAAGGCTACGGATCCTGTCGCGGAAACAATTAAAATTTGCCGAGAAATCGGTGAAACGAAATGAGTAAAACTGGAGACATCCTCGTTCTACTTGCTGCTGGCTTTGCCCGACGCATGCAGAAAGTTGTGGATGATAAAATTACCGCGACACTCCTCGGTAAACCGGTTTTTTTCTATTCACTCAACGCATTCTATACGACAGGCAAAATTGAGAAAGTGGTCATCACCTATCGTGACGAAGAACAGTTAAAAAAAATTCAGACAGCCTATGCGACATTTCATTTTCCGAATTGGAAAGTTGAATATGTGTTAGGCGGACAGAGTCGCCAAGAATCCGTACTCGCCGCACTCGAAACTTGTGCAGATCACCCTGGCTTAGTGCACATTCATGATGGAGCTCGTCCACTGATTACCCCAGCCTCCATTAATTTAGTAAGAGCCCAGGCTCTTA
>CAIMFE010000020.1 GCA_903840235.1 uncultured Opitutia bacterium
AAAGGGCAAGGGGAACAAGTTAAGGGGCGTGCTGGCACGTGTCCCCTTAATTAAAACCAAGTGCTCGGGGCGGGAGTCGAACCCGCATACCTTTCGGCGCCAGAACCTAAATCTGGTGTGTCTGCCATTCCACCACCCGAGCGACCTGTACTTAAAACATTTTACTGCTCTCTGCCTTCTGGCAAGCGCTTTGCGATTTAGTCTTTTAAATTAATCGACCCAAACGTGACCCCATTTTGGCGTAAAGCTCTTGTTGGGTTTCACCCGCCGTAATTAAATCATCTTCCAGACGAATTCGATTGGGCTCAAAGAGGGTAGCGATAAAAGATCCACCAAATCGGAAATATCCTTTTTCATCTCCTTTGGTAATGGGAGAATTGGGGGAGTAGGTTTCCACAATAGTCCCCACATTAGTAGCTCCAATTGCCACAACGGTCACGAGTCCAAACGGTCCCGCATCAATCGAAACTCGCTGACGTTTATTTTGCCAAAGGTAACTGACGTCACGGCGCAATGCATAAGGGTTTACCGAAAAGAGTGATCCATTAATTAAAGTGGGCTCGGTGGGAACACCCGATACGGGAAAATGAAAACGGTGATAGTCCACCGGACAAAGTCGCGAACAAACCAAGACACCATTCTTATAACGCTCAGCCAGAGACTGATCGCCGAGAAAAGTATTTATGTCAAAGGTCTGTCCCTTTGCGAACACGCCCTTGATTTTAGAAATATCTTGAAAGCCTAAATGTCTACCGTCGGCTGGTAGAATCGCACAATCCGTTTGTTGATCAATCGGACGAGCGGAGGTTTTTAATTTACGATAAAAGAAATCGTTAAAACTTTTATATGAACTAATATTTTCATCAGCGAACTCGGACGTGTCTAATTGGTAGGTCTTAATAAAGGGCTCGATGCGTTGAGCACTGCCTGGACGATCCATCGCCCAGCCGTAGATTTTGGAAAATAGTGAACGCTTTACTAAGGCATGCAGGGCGACCTTGCCCAAGGGGTTGCCGTAGATTCTTTGTAGCCAAGCTTCGCCGTAAACCTGTTCAGTTTCAATCCGACCCGTGTGGCGATTCTTGAAGGTTATGGGGTCATTCGGCTGCATACCGTAAGATTTGCGAATTTTTGAGTGTAAGGGAACCATTTATCTGACAATTTAAGAGATACCCTCAGATGACCCGTTTGGCCCTTATTTTGACACTTTTTGTAACCGCATTGCAGGCACAGTCGCGTCGCATTGAGAAAACCCCTGAAACGATTCAAACCGAGGTAGAGGCCGAGATAATCCGTACTCGATTAGATTTAGCCGAGTCGCAACGTCGTCAGGCTAAACAGGCCGCTGATCTTGAAATCAAGAAACTCGAAGTAGAAAATCGAATCCGCCAACTCAAGACCGATGCCGCTGGAGCGATGGATGATGCAGAAAAATCCCAGCTCAATTTAAAGACTTCGATCGCCAATGTTAAGGCTTCTCTGGCTTCAGGCGAAAAAGATGCCCGCCGCGCAGAATTTGAAGCGGATGTGAAACTCGCCAATGCGCAGGCTACGACTGAATACGCACGCTTAGAAAAATTGGGAGAGATTGCCCGCCTGCAGAAAAAAGTTATCGAAACCACGAGCGGAAAAATCGAGTATCCGCTAGAGCCCCTTGCCGATGGAATCTTACGTATTTCCGATCGGAGAATTCCTTTTAATGGAATCGTCGATGAGACGTTGGCGAAGTTTGTGTGTGACCGCATCGCCTTTTATAATGCCTTAGATAAAAAAGCCCCTATCTTTATTGTGATAGATCGTTCGCCGGGTGGCTCGGTGATGTCTGGCTACCAAATTTTACAAGCCATGGAATCATCACAGGCTCCTGTTTACGTAGTCGTTAAGGGTTATGCCGCTTCCATGGCTGCGATCATTACAACGATGGCCAAGCGCTCCTATGTTTATCCTTCGACTGTTGTTTTACACCATCAAGCCAGTACTTCGCTTTCGGGAAATCAGACGCAGTTAGAGCAGCAATTAAAGTGGTCCAAAATTTGGTGCGAAAGAATTTTTGTAAAAGTAGCCAATAAAATGGGAATCACGGTCGACGAATTTGTCGCCAAAATGTACGCCGCCGTTTCTACGGGCGATTGGAAAGTTCTAGGAACCGAAGCGGTTAAATTAAAATGGGCCACACACGTGGTCGATCGTATGACCGAAGAGGGCGTGAATAACACTGCTGCCGCTCCCGCTTTGGGTGTAATCAAACCCGATGGTCTCAACGGCACCACCGCATTAAATCCTTTAACCCCTTTTGATATTTGGTGGATTTACGATCCTTCCACCGAATTCATTTACCGCTAATTTAAAAAAACAAAAACATGTCTAAACATACTCCCTTGAAAATCTTCAGCTTGTTGGTTGGCCCCATTCTTTTTGCCCAAGCCACGCCCGTTAAGACTGCGAATAGCGACACCGCGAATGCACCGCTCTCGTCTGCGACACCTTTGCCTACCACGGTAGCGCCGGGTCCGGCCATCGCTCGCGAAGATTTAACGCCCGAGCAGAAAGAGAAGATGAAGGAAGTGGACCGCATGCGTGTGGATAAGGCTTTAATTGATGCCCAACTTGCTCTGCAAGAAGCTAAGCGCATGGAAGAGATTGCCCCCTTAAATGCTGAAGCGATGAAACTGTCCGCCGAGCGCTCACTCCGTTTGGCCAAAGCTTCCGCCGAAGCCTCTGCCTTAGAAGAAGAGCGCACTAAACTCGAACGCCAGTCCGCCCTCGAACTGGCTCGTTCTAATGCCCGCTTGATTGAAAAGAATAATAAAATTCGTGAACTCGAAGCGGAGGCTAAACAATTACAATTAGAAGCGAGCAATACGGTGACTCGCTTAACCAATGAAATTAATCGTTTTCAAAAAGAAGACGAAGCACGAAAAATTGCTGCCAATGTTAAACCAAAATATTTAAAAGACCCTTATGTGGACGGTGTTTTATACATCACCGATCGCCGTATCACGTTTAATGGCGCGGTCACCGATCAATTGGCCGACTATATTTGTCAGCGTATTAATTTTTATAATAATCAATCCAGCGAGTTCCCGATTTTTATCGTAGTTGATAACAGTCCTGGTGGATCGGTTTCTGCTGGATATCTCATTCAGAAGGCTATGACGGCTTCCAAGGCCCCGGTCTATGTGGTGGTTAAGGGCTTTGCTGCGTCGATGACTGCGGTGATTGCCACGTGTGCAGAAAAATCCTTCTGTTATCCCAATACCATTATTCTCCATCACCAGGTTTCTAATAGCGTCAAAGGCAACATGACCGTGTTGAAGGAGCAGATCGAGTTCACTAAGTTATGGTTTGAACGCATGGCGACTCCCGTAGCAAAGAAGATGGGCATCTCGCTGGATGACTTTGTTAAGAAGATGTACGAGAATGACTCCACGGGCGACTGGCAGGCCTTTGGTGAGAAAGCTAAAGAACTTAAATGGATTGATGTTGTGGTGGACCGCATTGAAGAGACAGCAGTGCTCGACATGCTCGCGCCTGTGCCAGCACCTGCGACGGCATTACCAAAGTCTGCCCAATCTGAATACTCTGGTGTAGTGATTAAAGCCGAAGCCAATGGTAAGCCCTATTACGAGCTCCCATCTTTATCTAATCCGTTCGACGCTTGGTGGATTTACGATCCCCACGGTCAGTACCGCGCTCGCTAATTAACGCGTCGGGGCAGTAACGGCAGAAGTTTTATCGGCGAGCAACTTGCTCCAGTCGTCGGCGATCCGGATAGCTTCCTGCAGTTGAATATCGTAATCGGGCCAATCTTCATCTTCCAGTGGCTCGCGGATGCGCGACTGGCGTTTGGATTTATTCGTATATTCAGCGCCTTCCTTTTTTTCCTGTTCGAGGGCGGCATCCAATTTTACATCCTTTACCTTGAATGAATTCTTGGAGAATTGATTGAGTTCATTACGAACTTGTTCGCGGAAGGTGAGATCATCGGTGCGTTCTTGG
>CAIMFE010000021.1 GCA_903840235.1 uncultured Opitutia bacterium
GAAATTCGCGCCAAGTGCCGCCGCATGCATGCCCAACGCAAATTAGATTTAATCGTTATCGACTACATTCAGCTGATTAATGGGTTGGATTCGTCGTTACCTCGTGAACAACAAATTGCTGAAGTCTCCCGCAGTATTAAGGCGATGGCCAAGGAGTTTAATGTTCCGGTGATCGCACTCGCTCAGCTCAATCGTAAGTCCGAAGACGAAGGCCGTCCGCCTAAGATGTCCGACCTTCGCGAATCCGGATCCATCGAGCAAGACGCCGATATCGTCATGCTTATTGCCAAGTTATCGGCCTCGCAAAGTAAGGCTGCCGGTGAAGGGGATGTTGAAACGTCGGATGGTTCAGGCTGTTACCTTCGACAGTTAATTGTCGCTAAAAACCGAAATGGTCCTACGCACGACATTAACTTGCAATGGAATCCAGGCTTAACACGCTTCGATACTCCTGCCCGAGAAACCTCCCGTGATGAATGAACTCAAAGTCCGCCGTAGCTTCTTAAAGGCTGCGTGCTTCACTCTCGCCCTCGCTCCCGGAATTTTACTCGGCCAAAGCGTCGAGACGATGAGCGACCCAGTCATTCGTTCCGTGCGCGTGAAGTCACAAGGGGATGCAGTTTCCGAACAATATGTTTTGGGTTATGTTTCACTCCGTGCCGGACAGCTCTTCAATAAAGATGCCGCGGCGAATACCGTACGTGCTTTATATAGTACTGGAAAATTTGACCAAGTTTCGATCGTTCCTGAATTAGATATCACCAAAGGACAGATTGATTTAGTCGTCACCGTCGAACCTCGTCCGACGATTGCAAAATTTGAATACATTGGTGGCGATGGCATGTTCGATAAAGAAAGCGATGATCGTTACGCCGATGGATTAAGACTCGGTGAGCCTTTAGACAAATCGGCCCTGCGTCGCGCGGAGGTAAAACTCCAAAACGAAATTCGTAAAAAACGTCCGTTCACGACGGTTGAATCTCAGACCTACAAAGTGCCGGGTGGTGTTTGCGTTTCCTATGTCATTAAAGAGAGTGCTGACTTACGCGTTGATAACATCACCATCGAAGGGGCTAAACAACTCTCGCAAAATGAAGTCATCGATGGCGCTGAACTGAAAGCTTCGAATTGGCGCTGGTGGAAATTCTCCTGGCTCTTGAGCAATGGTCGACTCGACCCCGAGGATTATAAAAAAGACGTTAACGCGATTATCGATTTTTACCGTTCACGCGGATTTCTGGATGTAAAAGTTGAAGAAAAAGATCCAGAAAAAGCCTGTAAAGTTAAGAATTTAGAAAAATCCAAAGATGGGCAAAGTGCCAAGGGTTGGATTGATATTGTTTATAAAGTGACGGAAGGCCGTCGCTACACCGTGGGTGATGTTTCGATTTCGGGAAATAAATTAGCCGAGACTAATAAAGCATTTACGATTGATTCTTTACAAAGAATTATCGTCGAGCCTTCGCTCCGTCGCGGTGCTTACAAGAGTGAAGTAGATCACTTTATTAAAGGTGAGGCCTTTTCTAATGAAGCTCTTAATACGGCCGCTGAAAAAATTAAAGAGTATTACGGTCAGATGGGATACTTGAACGCGAATGTCGATGTACAGCGTAAACCGAATTTAAACACCGGTGCAATCGATGTCAGTTTTGTGGTGACGGAAGGGATGCGTTTCACCGTGCGTGCTATCGACATCCAAGGTAATACGAAGACTCGCGCTAAAGTAATTGCGCGTGAGTTAGCACTCAGCCCTGGCGAAGTTTTCGACTTAGCGCGTGCTCGCGTTTCCGAAGCTCGTCTTAAAAACACTCAATTCTTTGAAGAAGTTCGTATCATGCCAGTGCCCACTGCGGTGCCTGGTCAGAGCGACATGCGCGTGCTCGTGAAAGAAGGTCCCACGGGCTCCGTCAGTTTCGGTGCAGGCTATAGCACCGTTGAGCAATTGGTTGGTTTCGTTGAGTATTCCGAAGGTAATTTTGATTACTCGAATCCCGAAGGTTGGTACCGTGGCGGCGGACAGAAATTCCGTTTACGTCTCTCACTCGGCAGTGTTTCGAGTACGATTGAACATTCTTTTGAAGAGCCTTCCTTGTGGGATCGTGATTTAGCTGTCGGTTACAAAATCGAACGTCGTTACGCAGGTTATGCATCCAGCAATTACAGCGTAATCAATGAAGCTGTCGGCGTTTACGCCCGTCGCCGCTTATGGGGCGTGGTCGAAGGTCGTGCCGCTTATGACTTACGTCGTACCTCTGTTGGAAATGTTTTATCGACCGCTCCCGCGGATGTAATCGCGGAAGACGGAAATCCTAAAATTACTTCATCGGTGACGCTCTCGCTCGTTAAAGATACGCGCGACGAATATAATTTCCCAACCAAGGGCGTACGCATTTCGCTTTCGGAAGAAATCGCCGGACTCGGTGGTGACTTAAAATATTTACGTTCAGAATTACGAACGGGTAAGTGGTTTTTAGTTTCCCCGACTTCAGAACAAACCCTCGGCATCATCGCTCGGGTGGGTTTAATCACGGGTGCGGGAGGTTCGTTGCCTTTCTACGAACGCTTCTATTTAGGCGGTGCTTAC
>CAIMFE010000022.1 GCA_903840235.1 uncultured Opitutia bacterium
AACTAAACCTAACTCTCCTTTGGCGTTGTGCACATTAACGCGTAACCGAGCTTTACCACGGAATGACATACCGAAATCGCAACCACCCTCTTGTTTCAGTCGGTCGACATGCACCGCAGGAATAATTGAGTTAACAATATTCTTGGTATCCTCAGCGGTTAGGGCCGGACCTTCGACCGAAATCACACTTCCGCTCACGCGCAAACAAGGCGCACGGCCCACGTGCAAATGGAGATCGGAGGCTCCATTTTCAATCATGGCTTCGAGGAGTTGGTTGAGATCGTAGGCCATTTTTATTAATTATAAAACGTCATCCGCGACGGTGGCGCCCATGACTTCTTCGATGGTGGTCATACCTGAAGCGACCTTACGTTGGCCGTCTTCGCGCATGGTGCGCATGCCTGCTTCGCGGGCTTTGCGACGTAGTGAGACGAGCGTCGCCCCACCGTAAATCATTTCCTGAACTTCTTCTGTAATAACGAAAAGTTCGAACACACCGCGACGGCCTTTATAGCCGCGTTCATTACATTTTGGACAGCCGGCACCCTTCATCGGCGTGGCACCCGCAATATCCTGTTCGGACATACCAATGGTATAAAGTTCTTTGGCGGTAGGCTTATAAGGTTGAGCGCAGGACTGACAGACGCGACGGACGAGACGTTGCGCGAGCGCTCCACGAAGGGCCGCCGAAACTAAGAAAGGCTTCACACCAATATCGACGAGACGAGTCACTGCACTGACGGAGTCGTTGGTGTGCAGTGTCGAGAACACCATGTGACCAGTCAGCGCTGCGTTAATCGCAATTTCAGCCGTTTCTAAATCTCGAATTTCACCGATCATTACGATGTTTGGCGCCTGACGTAACATCGCGCGAAGAGCGGCCGCGAAAGTCATACCGACATCACGTTTTACTTGGACCTGATTGATACCAGCCATCTGATACTCAACGGGATCTTCGACGGTAATAATTTTACGGTCAGGTTTATTAATATAATTCAGCGCCGAATAAAGAGTGGTCGATTTACCAGAACCGGTTGGACCGGTAACGAGGAACACACCATCCGAACCAGAAATAAGACCTTGGAATTTAGCTTGGTCGTCTGCGAAGAATCCTAATTCAGGAAGACCTAATTTCAGTCCTTCTTTATCGAGAATACGCATGACGATCGATTCGCCATAAACGGTCGGTAAAACGGATACACGTAAGTCGATATCACGTCCACCAGTACGAGCCTGAATACGTCCGTCTTGCGGAATACGTTTTTCAGCGAGTGACACTTCGGCCATTAATTTAAGGCGCGAAATCACGGAAGCTTGTAAGCGCTTAGGTGGGCCTTTCATTTCTTGCAGCACGCCGTCGATACGGAAACGAACGCGGAATCTTTTTTCTAAAGGTTCTAAGTGAATATCTGAAGCTTTACGACGAATCGCATCCACAATCAGAGAATTAACGTAACGAATAATGGGAGCGTCGTCTTCTTTAATTTCGCCACCTTGCGGAAGATCTACTGAAACACCGTCTTCGCTCTTACCAAAAACATCTTCGTAGGATACGTTCAATGCACCCCCGCCATAACAGCGATTAATCGCAACCTTGAGTTCATCAGGCGGAGCGAGTTTAGGATTTAAAGTAAGTTTTAAAACCCGCGAAAGGGAATCGAGCGTTTCGGTGTCGAGCGGATCCGAAATAGCAACGAGCAGCTCAACGCCATCCATTTGCAGTGGTAAAATATTGTGACGCTCGGCCTGCTCGCGACTAATCAGTTTGAGCAATTCTTCGGCCGGTGAAACTTGGGCGACATCGACCACTTCCATGTCGAATTCCTTACCCAGCGCCTTGGAGATAACCGCCCATGTGACCTTACCGGTCTCGACTAATTTCGCGATCGCTAGGGTATCGGGACTCTGGCCATCGGGGATAGCACCAAGGGCCTCGCGGGCCTCGGATACTTGAGCAGAGGACACCAGTCCCTTGTCTTGTATGAATTGAATGACGAAATCGTCGGCGGTCGTCACAGGGTATGGTTTCCTAAATGGGGGTGGGGGTGTTGAACCTAGTTCTCCGTAAGAAGAAATAGGGGAAATCGAAAAGTAAATCTACCCACCCTCTCGGCAATCGCAAACTATACAGAAATCAGCCAATTCTTAGGCTTTTAATGTCTGCACACATTTATCCACTTCGGACTTCAAAAAATCTAGGCTGCCATCATTCCAAATCAGGTAATTCGAATTCTTAACCTTCTCACTGATAGGCATTTGTGCATTTATACGACTCAGGGCATCAGCTCGACTTAGCCCCCGGGATTCCA
>CAIMFE010000023.1 GCA_903840235.1 uncultured Opitutia bacterium
GAACGCGATGACCGCGAATAATTTTTATCAACCCTAACCTTTAACACACACTCACTATGGCAAAGAAAGTCGTCGGCGAAATTAGGCTCCAGCTCCCTGCAGGTGCCGCTAATCCAGCTCCTCCCGTCGGTCCCGCTCTCGGGGCTAAGGGCGTGAACATCATGGCCTTTTGTAAAGAGTTCAACGCTCGTACGAAAGACCAAGCAGGTTTGATCCTGCCGGTAATCATTTCCGTTTTCCAAGATAAGTCTTTCACCTTCATCTTAAAATCTCCTCCCGCTTCAGTCTTACTGAAGAAGGCTGCGAAGATTGAGAGCGGTGCTGCTGTTCCTAACCGCGACAAAGTCGGCAAGGTTACCAAGAAGCAACTTCTCGAAATCGTCGAGTTGAAGAAAAAAGATTTAAACGCCACGAACCCTGAAAACGCTGCTCGCATGATTGCGGGTACCGCGCGCTCCATGGGTATCGAAGTTGTTGGCTAAATTTCACCCCCAATCATCCACACCAAAAAATTACTGCATCACGCAGGAGACCAAAAGTCGCTATGAAAACCAAAAACAGCAAACGCTATCGCGCCGCATTACAAGTCGCCGACTTAAATGCGAAGTACGATATTAACCAAGCCACCGAAATCATTAAAAAGATGCCCGGTGCTAAATTCGACGAGACCGTCGAAATTTCCGCCTTCCTTGGCGTAGATCCTAAACAGTCCGACCAAATGGTTCGTGGTACTGTTTCTCTACCTAATGGCTCAGGTAAGAAAATCAAAGTCTTAGCATTTACTGAAAATGCTAAAGAAGCTCTTGATGCTGGTGCCGACTACGCTGGTCTCGCCGATTTAATTGCGAAGGTAAACGGTGGCTTCCTCGACTTCGATGTCGCGATCTCCACTACCTCAGCGATGAAAGACGTGCGTCAAGTAGCCCGCGTACTCGGTCCTAAAGGTTTAATGCCTAATCCTAAATCAGGAACCGTTTCCGATGATCTTCCTAAGACCATTAAGGAAGTTAAAGCTGGCCGTGTTGAATTCAAAATGGATAAGACCGGTAACATCGTCATCGTCGTCGGTAAGAAATCTTTCACTGCTCAGCAGCTTTCTGAAAATGCTGCGGTAGCCTTATCCGCCTTGGTGAAATCTCAGCCCGCTGGTTTTGCCGGCGGTCGTTTCATTAAATCACTTACCCTCAGTGCTTCCATGAGTCCTGGTGTAAGTATCGACCTCAAGCCTTACGCTGCAGTCACGGCCTAATCACCCCCAACTAAAAACCTAAAAGCAAACTAACATGCGCGCTGAAAAAAAATTCCTCGTTGATGAAGTGGCCTCACAGTTGGCCGGTTCTAACTATCTTCTCATTGCTAACTTCACGGGCGTAACCGTGAAAGATGCGACTGCGGTTCGTGATCAACTCCGTGCTCACGGTGCGGAATACCACGTCGTTAAGAATAGCATTCTTAACATCGCTACCAAAGAAGCTAAACTTCCTGATCTCGCTAACTACTTATCAGGTCATACGGCCTTAGTGACTGGTGGAAACAATCCGACCGGTGTTGCTAAAGTTCTCGTAACTTTCTTTAAGGATTTCCAAAAACTTGAAGTTAAAGCAGGTGTTTTGGATTCTAAAGTTCTCTCGAAAGCAGAAGTAGAAGCCCTTTCCAAGTTGCCTTCGCTCGATGGTATTCGTGCGCAGCTCCTTTCACTTCTCTCCACGCCAGCCTCTTCCTTTGTACGTTTGCTCGACGCCAAACGTCAAAAAGAAGAAACGCCTGCCTAATCCCTTTCCTCGTGGAGGTTGGTCCGTGTGGACTAATCCGAACGGGGGGAAATCCAAACCCAAATACAAAATACACATCCAAAGAACCCCGGTTAGGAGCCTAGTGCTCTCAAATGTCCTTCACCGGACGCTAACCATTCAAGGAACCAAACAACATGAGTAACATCACTAAAGATCAAGTAATCGAGTGGCTGAGCGCACAAAGCGTTCTCGAAGTAGCCGCTCTCGTCAAAGACCTCGAAACCAAGTGGGGCGTTTCCGCTGCTGCTCCTGTCGCTGTCGCCGCCGCCGCTGGTGGTGCCGCTGCTGGCGCTGCTGCTGAAGAGAAGACCGCCTTTGACGTAATCCTCAAAGCTAAGGGTGCGACCCCAATCAACGTCATTAAAGAAGTACGTGCGATTACTGGTCTCGGACTCAAAGAAGCCAAGGACCTCGTCGATGGTGCGCCTAAGCCTGTTAAGGAAGGCGTCAGCAAAGACGAAGCTAAGGACATTGAGACTAAGCTCAAGGCCGCTGGTGCCGAAGTTGAAATTAAATAATTTCATTTTCGCATACGCGTAAGCAAATTTGAGCGGGGAGGGGGTTCGCCTCTAAGTTTACTCCCCGCATTTTAAAACGGCAGTCTGGGCCGCCCAAAACCAGACAACCCATTTTTTAAAAGCTAAAATAACCAGCCACTCCGACACTCTACACCCGCCATGCCACAAGTACGTAATAACTTCGGAAAACTCACTGAAGTAATCCCACCTCCAAATCTTATCGAGAATCAAATCTCTTCTTACCGAGAGTTTTTACAGCTCGATAAAAGTTCGGGTGCGCTCGACAAGTTAGGTCTAAACGCTGTCTTCCACGAGGCTTTCCCTATCTCCAGCAACAACGGAAATTTCAGTCTCGAGTACCAAGGTTATAGCTTAATCTTCCCTAAAACTACGGAGTTAGAATGTATCCGCGAAGGCATCAGTTATGCCGTTACGGTAATGCTTAAATTACGTCTCTCCGAAAAGAGTACCTTTAAAGACGAAGAAATCATGATGGGCGAAATCCCCATGATCACCGAGCGCGGCTCCTTTATTGTTAATGGTGCTGAACGTGTCGTGGTTTCCCAATTACACCGCAGCCCTGGTATTTGCTTCGAAGAATCTCAGCACACCAGCGGAAAACAGTTACACGCTTTCCGAATTATTCCTGACCGCGGAACCTGGATCGAAGTTCAATTCGACCAAAACGATTTACTTTGGGTCTACCTCGACCGCCGTCGCCGTCGCCGTAAATTCTTAGTCACCACTTTACTCCGCGCCTTTGGTTATAAAGACGACAAGGACATCCTTAGTCTCTTCTACGCCAGTAAGGAATACACCGCCGAGAGCGCTCTTAAATTAGAGCCAGAGAAATTAGCTAATTTAGTTTATGCTGATCACATTGTAGATGTTGATACCAACACCAGCAAAGTTATCGCTAAACAGTACGACAAACTTTCGCGCGAAACCCTCAAAGAAATCCACAAGCAACTGCCGAAGCAGAAGTTCAGCGTCTTTGACACGAGCTTCGATGACGGCGCAGTGATTCTCTCACTCCGTAAAGATATCAGCGCAGTTCGTAACGAAGAAGAGGCCCTCAAGGAAATCTTCCGTAAATTGCGTCCCGGTGAGCCAGTGAACGTGAAGAACGCTCGTGCTCATATGCAGCGCCTCTTCCAAGATCCTCTGCGTTATGATTTAGGTCGCGTGGGTCGTTATAAACTTAATCAGAAATTAAGTCTGAAGACTCCGATTGATACACGAATTATCACTCCGGAAGATATTGTTGCCGCTACCAAACTGCTTTGCGAACTCCGCAAGAAAGATGGTCCGGTCGACGATATCGATCACCTGGGTAGCCGTCGCGTTCGTAACGTGGGCGAGTTATTAGCAAACCAATGCCGCGCCGGTCTGAAGAATGTGATCAAGACCGTGAAAGCTCGTATCAATGAATACGATCAGAGTGTTGATTCCATCACTCCTCAAAAATTAGTTAACCCCAAGCCTTTCGCTAATTTAATTCGCGAGTTCTTCCAACGTAGTCAGCTCAGCCAGTTGATGGACCAAATCAATCCGCTGTCCGAGTTAACGCACAAGCGTCGACTTTCCGCTCTCGGGCCTGGAGGTTTAAATCGCGACCGTGCTGGTTTCGAAGTACGCGACGTTCATCCTTCGCACTACGGTCGTATCTGTCCGATTGAAACCCCTGAAGGTCCCAATATCGGTTTAATTAATTCACTCTCCACTTACTCACGTATTAATGAGTTTGGTTTTATCGAAGCGCCTTATCGTAAAGTCGTTCGCGGTAAAGTAACCAACACCGTCGAATACATGACGGCCGACCAAGAAGAAAAATTCAAGGTGGCCCAGGCAAATTCCGAACTGGATGCCGCTGGAAATCTTAAAGGTAAAGTTACCGTTCGTTACCGTGATGACATTTTAGAAGAAGATCCAGATTCCGTGGATTACATGGACGTTTCTCCTCAACAGGTTGTTTCTGTGGCTGCAGGATTAATTCCTTTCCTGGAGCATGATGACGCGAATCGCGCACTCATGGGTTCGAACATGCAACGCCAAGGTGTACCTTTGGTGATTACCGAATCTCCTTACGTGGGCACCGGTTTAGAACGCCGCGTCGCCATCGACTCTAAGACTGTCGTTGTCGCCGAGGGCGTGGGTATCGTCGCGGCTGCTGATGCACGTCGTATCGTCACCACCAAGGATGGCGAGCTTGCTCCTGGCCAATTCGAAAACAAGAAACTCAAGAGCGATCCTGCAAAAGGACTCTTCGTTTACGATCTCCGTAAATTCTTAAAGACCAACGCATCGACCTGTTTCAATCAGCGTCCGCTCGTTCGTCGTGGTGATAAGGTAAAAGCTGGTGACATTATTGCCGATGGTGCTGCTACCGATAAAGGTGAGCTCGCTTTAGGTCGTAACGTCCTCGTCGGCTTCATGCCTTGGAACGGTTACAACTTCGAAGATGCGATTCTTCTCTCCGAGCGTTTACTGAAAGACGACGTCTTTACTTCAATCCACATTGAAGAATTCGAAGTCACGGCTCGTGATACGAAACTCGGACCTGAACAAATTACGCGCGATATTCCTAATCTCGGTGAAGATGCCTTACGCAATCTGAACCGTGATGGCGTGATCCGCATCGGTGCTGAAGTTAAACCTGACGACATTCTCGTTGGTAAAATCACTCCTAAGAGTGAAGGGGACTTAGCTCCGGAAGAAAAACTTCTCCGTGCTATCTTCGGTGAAAAAGCTCGTGATGTAAAAGACACCTCTCTCCGCGTACCTTCGGGTATTTCTGGTATCATCATGGACGTGAAGGTTTCTTCCCGCACTGATAAAGACGACGGTCGCCTTTCGCCTAACGATCAGCGCCGTGCGCTGAAGAAAGTTAACGAAGAGTACCGCACTCAAGAATCTCGTCTTCGCGAAGAGATGACCGAGTCACTCTCCAATATCTTACTCGGCGAGAAAATTCCTCTCGACGTTAAAAATTCTGAAACCGGTGAAGCTATCATTCCTGCTAATCGCAAGATTACCAAGACCTTGCTCCGCCGCTTAGCTTCTGTTTCTCGCACCATCGAGATGAACGATTCTCCTGTGAAGCAGAAGATTCGCCAAATCGTTGATGGTTACCACCGCAAGTTCGATGAACTCGATCAAGAGCGTACACGTAAAGTGGACTCGATTGAACAAGGTATCGACGAAGGTGGTGCGATCAAGAACGTCAAAGTTTTCATCGCGACCAAGCGTAAGATTCAAGTCGGTGACAAGATGGCAGGCCGTCACGGAAATAAAGGTGTAGTCGCCCGCATTGTTCCGGTTGAAGACATGCCATTCTTATCCGACGGTACTCCCGTAGATATCTGTCTGAACCCGCTCGGCGTTCCTTCTCGAATGAACGTAGGTCAGGTTTTAGAAACGCACTTAGGTTGGGCCTGTTCCAAACTAGGATTAAAAGTAGCTACTCCGATCTTCGACGGTATTCCTGAAAAACAAATTCGTGAATACTTGAAGCAAGCAAACCTTCCTGAGACTGGCAAAGCGATGTTAGTGAACGGTCACACGGGTGAAGCTTTCGACCAAGACGTCGTGGTTGGCCACATCTACATGATGAAGCTTAATCACTTAGTGGCGGACAAGATTCACGCTCGTGCAACTGGTCCTTACAGCCTCATCACGCAACAGCCTCTCGGTGGTAAAGCCCAATACGGTGGCCAACGTTTCGGTGAAATGGAAGTTTGGGCACTCGAAGCGTACGGCGCTGCTTACACTCTCCAAGAGCTTCTTACCGTTAAGTCTGACGACGTCGCAGGACGTACGAAGATTTATGAACAACTCGTTAAAGGTGATAACACCCTCGTCAGTGGTACACCGCAATCTTTCAACGTTCTGATGAAAGAAATGCAAGCCCTCTGCTTGGATGTTCGCCTTGGATCCACCACTCCAACCGAGCGTAACTAATAACTAAAAACTCAAACAACCTTACATACATGATTCACCCGGAACATTCCCCTGAGTTTACCGCCAACGAAGCCAAGGAGCAGTCCTTCGACTTCGTTTCTATCTCGATTGCTTCACCCGAAGAAATTGTCGCCTGGACCGGTGAGCAGTTCCTCGACGAACTCGACGAGCACGGAAATCGCAAAGTAAAAGGACTCAAAGAAGTTAAGAGCCCTGAAACGATTAACTATCGCTCATTCAAACCTGAGCCTAACGGTCTTTTCTGTCAGCGTATTTTCGGACCTGTCCGTGACTACGAGTGCTATTGCGGAAAATATAAAAAAGTTAAATATAAAGACGTCGTTTGTGATAAGTGTGGCGTTGAAGTAACCGTCTCCCGCGTTCGTCGCGAACGCATGGGTTACATCCGCATGGCGATCCCTGTTTCGCACATTTGGTTCCTCAAGAGCATGCCCAGCCGTTTATCGCTGATGCTCGACATGACTACTCGTCAGTTAGAACAAGTCATCTACTACCAAAAATACTTAGTGGTCGATCCTGGTCAGACTGGCATGGTTGAAAAAGAATTATTAGACGAAGAAGGTTATCGTAAAGCCGTAGAGACTCACGGTCCTGACGCGTTCAAAGCGCGCATGGGTGCGGAAGCTCTCCAGCAATTACTGAAGAAGATGGATTTAGCGGCAACCGTTGAAGGTTTACGCGATCAACTTCGCTCCACTCGCTCGAAGCAAATCAAGAAGAAGATCGCTCGTCGTATGAAAATTATCCAAGGCTTCTTGGCCTCTGGAAAACGTCCTGAGCACATGATTTTAACGGTACTCCCCGTTATTCCTCCTGACCTACGTCCTTTAGTTCCTTTAGAAGGTGGTCGCTTTGCGACTTCTGACTTAAACGATCTCTATCGTCGCGTCATCAATCGTAACAACCGATTGAAGCAACTCATCCAGATGAAAACGCCTGACGTGATCATCCATAATGAAATGCGCATGTTACAAGAAGCGGTTGACGCTCTCTTGGACAATGGTCGTCACGGCAAGCCCGTTAAGGATCGCGATCGTCAGCTCAAATCTATCAGCGACATGCTGAAGGGTAAGCATGGTCGTTTCCGTCAAAATCTTTTAGGTAAGCGCGTTGATTACTCCGGTCGTTCCGTCATCGTGATCGGTCCTGAGTTGAAATTAAATCAGTGCGGTCTTCCTAAGAAGATGGCGCTCGTTTTATTCGAACCATTTATCATTCGCCGCCTCAAAGATCTTGGCTTTGCGCACACCGTTCGCGGTGCACGTAAGCACATTGAACAAAAGAAGCCTGAGGTTTGGGATATTTTAGAAGAAGTGACTAAAGGTCACCCCGTCTTCTTAAATCGTGCTCCGACTCTCCACCGTCTTTCGATTCAGGCTTTCGAGCCTGTGCTCATCGAAGGTGATGCGATCCGTCTGCACCCGCTCGTTTGTACAGCTTACAATGCTGACTTCGACGGTGACCAAATGGCCGTTCACGTCCCGCTTTCCTTGGAAGCCATCATGGAGTGCAAACTCTTGATGATGTCTACGAACAATATCTTCTCACCTTCGAGCGGTAAGCCGATCTTAACCCCTTCCCAAGATATTGTGTTGGGTGCTTATTATCTGACTCTTGAGCCTGCGAATAAGCCTAAGAACGAACAACACTTACCGGTGATTGGTTCAGTCGAAGAAGCTAATTACGCCGAGGCCGAAGGTGCACTGCACTTCCACGATTGGGTACGTTATGCGAATCCTGACTTAGGTCGCGACACGGTGCACGGCGACAAAAACGCTCGCACCATTGTGACGACAGTCGGTCGTATTATTTTTAATACCATTTGGCCTTCCGAACTCGGCTTCTTTAATGAGACCGTGAAGAAGGGTCAGTTGGGCGATTTAATTCTTAAGACATACAAGGCCGTTGGTAAGGAACTTTCTATTCCTGTTCTCGATGCTCTGAAGGACACGGGTTTCCGCGTTGCTACTAAAGCAGGTATTTCAATCGGTGTATCCGACATGATTTATCCGGCCGAAAAAGATGCCGTCGTGAAAGAAGCCACCATCAAGGTTCGCGAATACCAAAAGCAAAACGAAAGTGGTACCATCACCAATGATGAGCGCCGAAACAAGGTCGTTGATACCTGGTCTAGTGCGACTAACACGATTGCTCAATCCGTTTATAACACCCTCGCCGAAGCTGCGAAAGTAGCAGGTGTTCGTAAGGGCGACCCTCGTCACACTCACCGGATGATCATCAATCCAGTTTACGCGATGATGGATTCTGGTGCGCGTGGTAATAAAGCCCAGGTTAAGCAGTTGTGTGGTGCGCGTGGTTTGATGGCTAAACCTTCCGGTGAAATTATCGAACGCCCTATCTTGTCTTCATTCCGTGAAGGCCTCTCCGTTCTCGAGTACTTTATCTCGACGCACGGCGCTCGTAAGGGTCTTTCGGATACAGCGTTGAAAACCGCTGACGCCGGTTACATGACACGTAAGTTGTGTGACGTGGCGATGGATGTGATTGTCACCGACAATCGTAATCTCTCATCCGGTTCCGAAGTCATTCCATTAAGCGATGCGGCGATTGGCCGTCACGTCTCAATCGATGTTCCTAATCCATCGGGTGCAGCTAAGCCTTTAATTAAAGGTGATACGACACTGACGGAAGAGATGGTAGCGAAGTTGCGCGATGCCGGTGTTGATCGTGTAGCCGTTCGTCTCCCTAATGGTGTTTGGAAATCCACGATTTATGACGGTGACGAAATTCTCGTTCCTTTGGCTGACCGTATCATCGGTCGTTGCCCATCGGATGATGTCGTCAACCCTCTCAATCCTTCCGAAGTTATCGTAGCTGCGGGTGAACTCATCACTGAGGACATCGCTAAAGCTATCGAGAAGTCCGGTATCGATCGCGTAAAAGTTCTTTCGCCACTCACGCATATGCATGTGAATGCAATTCCGCCTAAGTCCTACGGTCTCGATCCATCGACTGGTCGCATCGTAGAACGTGGTACTGCGGTTGGAATTATTGCTGCACAATCCATCGGTGAACCAGGTACTCAGTTAACCATGCGTACTTTCCACATTGGTGGTGTTGCTCAGTTAAAGACTCCTGAAATCAAAACCGAAATCAACGGTCACATTGAATTCGTGGACCTTAACACCGTACCTCTGCATGACGCACTGGTTGCTGTTAACGGTACGGGCTTAATTCGAATCGTTGGTGAAGCTAATCAGCCCGCCAAAGAATATCGTATTCTCGCCGGTACGGTGATCAAGGTGAAGGACGGACAAGCAATCAAGAAAGACCAAATCATTGCTGCTTGGGATCCGAACAACACTCCTATTCTCGCTAACGCAATCGGTAAGATTCGTCTCATTGATATGATCAATGGTGTGACTTACAATGAAGAGCGCGATACCGCTGCGAATAAATTCATCAAGAGCATCATCGAACACTCCGATGAACAAAATCCGCAAATCCAAATCGTAAATGAGAAGGGTGATAACCTCGGAACATTTTCGATTCCTGCGGGTGCTCGTGTCGTCGTCGAAGAAGGCACCGAAGTTGAAGTGGGAACCTTGCTTGCAAGAATTCCACGTCAGGCTGCGAAGACCCAAGATATTACTGCTGGTTTACCACGTATTTCCGAACTCTTTGAAGCTCGTCCGCCCAAGGATGCTGCTGAAATTGCGAAGATCGATGGCGAGGTTGAATTCCAACCTTCCGTTCGTGGTAAGAAGCGCTTGGTCATCAAAGACTCCATCGGTCGCGAAGAAGAACACTTAATTCCTCACGGTAAACACATCAACGTGGTTGCCGGCGAAAAAGTTAAGCAAGGCCAACCGTTGACGGATGGTGCCGTCGACCCTCACGACATCTTGGATATTCTTGGTCAATCGCGTGTACAGGATTACCTCATCACCGAAATTCAAAAAGTTTACCGCTCACAAGGTGTTGTGATTAACGACAAGCACATTGAAATCATCGTAGCTCGAATGCTCCGCAAGGTGCGCATTACCGAGCCAGGTGATTCCGATTACTTGTGGGGCGAACACGTCGATCGTAGCACACTCGCAGAAGTGAATCGTTCGATTCATGAACGCGGTGGTCAGATCGCCGAATACGAACCTATCCTTCTGGGTATCACCAAAGCATCGCTTGAGACTGAGTCCTTCATCTCGGCCGCTTCTTTCCAAGAAACCACCCGTGTTCTGACCGATGCCGCTACCATGGCCCGTCGCGATCCACTGACTGGATTTAAGGAAAATGTGATTATGGGTCACCTCGTCCCAGCGGGTACCGGACTACCTATTTATCGCAAGATTAAGGTAACCCCGACAGAATTAGCCGCAGAGTAGTGATTAAGTAACTAATATTCAGTTACTTATGTAAATAGGCGTACTTAAATGTACGCCTATTTTGTTTATCCCTTTCTTTGTTGAGATTAGCCCTTAAATTCAAATTATTCTCAACTTCTACCCTAGCCTAAATTTATGCCTAAAACGAAGTTTTTCTTAGCCGCCGCCACTTTGCTCGGCACAACTGCGTTCGTAAACGCCGCTACTATTTTTCCGACTTCGCCCTTAATCCAAATCGGTGATGATACCGACATATTTTTCAACGGATCCTTGTCTTTTGATTTTAAGGATAATTTGTACTCCGTTGCTGATAAAAAATCTGCGGCATTAGTAACTTTTACACCTGGATTTGATTTATTGTATGCCAAAGACAGTCCTCTTACGGCGAGTTTGAAGGCCGCAAGGTCTTTTTTACGTTACAACAAATCAGAATATAAAGATTTAGAAGAAGGTCAGGATAATTTAAGTGCGAGTGTTAATTATGAGACTGGCGGACCCCTGGTTGTTGGAGTCTCTACCTCTTATAAAGAGTCTGCCCGAAACGATAATTTGGCCGGTATTTTAGGTGCGGATAGCGGACAAGTTCTCGGCGCTACTTTGGTGCGCCAAGCTAATTACTCCCACGCCTTGAATATTGGGTATAAGCTCAGCGAGAAGTTGAATTTAAAGGTAGGTTTTATCAATTCCTACAATCACTACTTAAACCCCATTAAGATTAAAACTGAGGCGCCGCTTGGTACTGAGAATATCAACTATAACACGAATACGCTGAGTGAAATTAACACTAAATCGATTCCAATCAGTATTACCTATAAGACGCCTAGTGAAAAATTGGAGTACGGATTTAATTTCACGCATGATTCAAGCGACTACTCGGCCGCACCTTATTTTTCAACCAGCCAAGTACTTCCTTCTGGACCGGTAACAACTAATCTCCGTCCAGCTGGACAACAAAAATTCACCAAGGATTTCGTCGGTTTAACGGTAAACGGACAGCCTACTTCTTCCGGTAAAATTCGTATCACCACGAGCATCGGTTATTTCACTTCTGATTTAGATGGAGTGTCTGATAACGGATTATCCTACAATCTGACACTTTCACATAACTTAACTGAAAAATTTACCCACGAACTTAATTTAATTCATGACACATCCGCTTCCGCAGTTGGCGGATCAACCACCAGCGACAATATCGGTTATACCGTGTCCTATGCCTTGTTAGAAAAAGTTGCGCTCAGTTTTCACGCATTAAAATCTAAGGTCGTCTCAGGAACCACCCAAGTTGACTCAATTGACTTCAATGCGGGTGTTAATTGGGAGTACAACAAATACGTCAGATTTGCTGCCACGGTTGATGCTTTAGATTCCAAAGTTAAGAACTCGCCCACATCCAATTTTAAAGCGAATTCCATTAATCTTTCGACTACTTTCCGTTATTAAAAATCTTACGCCGGCCAATCCCTCAGCAGATTTTTTATGTTAGATTGTCCGACTCTTTTCATCCGAAAATACACTGCACTTATTTGTGTTTTTATTTTCGGATTAGGCATGATTCGTCTTTCCGCTGAAACTTTAGAATTAGGTCGAGTGTCGAAGCCAACCACACCTGAAGTGGCTAACGAAACAGTGGCAAGCACACCCGTGAGCACCAAGCCCGTGGGCACTGATGACGTAAAATCCGACATCACGCCTACTAAAACATCCTACCGCCTACGCTCTCGAGATTTTATCCGTGTCGGCGTCATCAACGAAAACGATACCGTGATCGAGCGACGAATTAATCCTGATGGCACGATCGATGTCCCTTTTTTAAAACAACTTGTGCCCGTGGCTGGTTTAACGATTACCGAAGCACAGGATTTACTAACGAAACGCTTTAGCCGCTATTTCAAACAACCTCAGTTAATTATTGCGATTGTCGCCTATGCGGAACGCCGAGTTTATATTTCAGGTTATGTTGGTCGTGCGGGCCCCGTGACAATCCCGCCAGAAGAGAATCTTACCCTCGGCAAAGCTCTCTCGATTGCAGGCGGCATTCAGGCGCGTGGACGTCGATCCGACGTTGCGATTAAACGACTGAAACCCGACGGAGAGACGGAAGTCATCTTAAAAGATATGCGTAAAATTGATTCGGGCGACGAGCCCGACTTCATCCTTCAAGACGAAGACGCTGTTTATGTAGAAGATAGCCGCTTTTAATTCATGAGTGAAGAAAACCCAAATACCGATAGCACAAAAAGTTCTTCTTCTAGTGGAAGCGCTAGCGGTACTAATAATTCAAGCCGGGGTTCTCAACGTCGTGGTTACGGTGGTGGCGGTTATGGCGGAAGCTATGGCGGTGGTTATGGCGGCGGTTATGGCGGCGGTTATGGCGGAAACTACGGCGGTGGTTACGGCGGTGGTTATGGCGGAAACTATGGCGGCGGTTATGGTCGCCAACGTGGCGGCTATGGCGGTGGTTACGGTGGTGGGTATGGCGAGGGTTCGGCTAAGGACACTGGTGTGTCGATTTCGACTTACGTCAACATGGTGCGCGAACGCATCTGGTGGCTGGTCTTGTCGGTTCTAATCTTTTTCACCCTGTCACTCGTTTATACGTATAATATGATGCCTGAGTATAAGGCATCGGGTCGTTTGCGCGTATTTCGATTAGCCCCCAATATTTCGGGCTCTAATACGGCCGCCGAAAGTAATTTTAGTATTACGTCTAGCGATGACTTTTATACGGCGGTTGAGTCGATGCGAAGTAGCACAATTATTGAAGCGGTTTCTCGTCAATTAACCACCGCGGAAAAAAAAGAGGTACTCGCACCATACCAAGCAGGAAATATTTTTAGCGGACCACTTTCGGAGCAGGAAGTTTTCTCCAAACAAAGATCCATTACGCCCCAGCGTCAGACTTTAGTCGTAAACGTTGAGTTTACCCACCCGAATCGCGAACTGGCTCGCCAGGTTACAGTCCTTTTTTGTAAAGCGATTCAAAAGAATAGTGAAGATGAGCGTTTGGTAATTACCAATCCTTTAGTCGAAAAATACCGTATGGATATTGATTCAGTCGAAGACAAAATTCGTAAACTCTACGACAAGCGAAATGACCTCATCAAAGGCCAGAAATTACTTTCGATTGCCAAAGACACTAACACTTTAACCGCTGAACGTGCCGCCTTGGTTCGAGCGCGTGAAGACACACGCAAATCCATTGATGAGATGGAAATTATTTGGCGTTTAATTGGTGAATATAAACAGACCGGAAAGGATTTATACGATGTCGCTCAAGTGAGAAGCGACGAACGCGTCGCGGCTTATGGTTCCAAAATCAGTGATTTGCGTGTCGCGGTCCGCACCATGGAGGAAAAATACACCGATGAGCACCCCACGCTAATCCAAGCTCGTGCGCAGCTTAAGCAAACTGAAGCTGAATTACAAAATGCCATTGTTACGTCAGTGAATCGCATTCAGGTGGCGATACAAAATGCTCATGCCAATTACCAAGCGATTATTTCAAACTTAGATAAGAAGGATGATGAAATCGCACGTTTGACGGTAGCTAATAACGAACTCGAACGCGTCGACAAAGAAATTAAGAGCCAGGAAGATTTCTTAGCCCGCCAAAAACAAAGCTTCGAAGAAGCTAAAATCCGTTCATCGACGACTGGTACCACTACCTCCATTAAAGTCTTAGACAGTCCCTCGGTTGCCGATCGCCCCACCAACAAAAACTTTTATCTGAACGCTATACTTGGTTTAGTC
>CAIMFE010000024.1 GCA_903840235.1 uncultured Opitutia bacterium
ATTAACTCGGCCCGACATAATTTTCTGACGGGTGATGCGAATCAAATCAAGGACTTGATGCGGCAGTTTGGTATCGTGACGACCCAGTCCGACGGCACCATTATCCACAACGCCGCACTTGTTATCGTCAGTCCTGAAGGCAGAATTATTCATCGTCGAGAGGGCGCACAATTTGATCCGGTCGACGTGGCTGATTATTTCCTGAAGTTGAATCAAGTGCCTCCCGCGAAATGAGTAAACGCCGCCAGTTTATCTTAATTTCCTTACTGGCACTCGGCTTATTTATTCTACTGAAATCGTTACCAGATACACATTGTGCGTTACTACATGTAGACCACCAGCCGGTTTTAGATAAAGGCCTAGAGTTCTGTGGAGTGAATGAGGAAGCTAATTTCTATAGCCCGAGAGATTTACAGTTTCCGGTAAAAGCTGAAATCAAATTTAATCAAAATGATGGCGAACTCCGATTAGTTAAAACAGACGGTAAATTGTTTTATGATTACGAGATTGGAATATCACATACCCAAAAAGTTCACTTGCATTTAAAACAAAATACCGGTCGTAACGATTATATCCATTTACATCCCGTGTCAGATGATTTTGGCGTTTGGCGTTTTAAATTTCCCGAGGAGTTCTTAAAAGGAAATCCGGGTGGGGGATTACAGGCTTATATTGATTTCGTGCCTTTAAGGTCCGGTCGCACGATTTTAGCGGAAGCCTATGGAACCTGGTCGCACGAATCGGACTTACGCGATCGAGTAAGTCGTAACAAAATTATTTCTCTGACAACGAATACCAATAAGACAGGTGAATCGACTACCGTAAGAGTTAAACTCGGATCAGATGCGACACCTCATGCGCTCAAATTAAAACCGATTATGGGCACCTTGGGACATGCTGTAATCTTTTCGACCGATCCCAAAAAGACCGGCTACGCACACATGCACCCTTCGCTCGAAGGCCAAGAGTATGAGCCGCAGCCGACCTTAGCCTTTAAGCTCAAATTACCAGCCGCAGGGGATTACGAAATTTGGATTAATATCAATGACGGTGAGAACGATTACTTAGTCGCCCCACTTCGCGTCACGAATTAAGCCCAAAGATTGGACGGGTAGGAACCTTCGTCTACCAATTTTTGAATGCTGGCCTGGACGACGGGTTTGTCTTCGCGATAGGTTACGCCGAACCAGGATGAACTGGTGCGTAAGACGGCACAGTCGCCATCGCCGTTCTTCACGATTTCACCCAGGCTCAATGGAATGTAGCACTCACTCTTTAATTCCTGACCTTTCTCCGTTAAGAACTTTTTGAAGAGTGTTTCTAACTGCGGGAAAATACTGGGGGTGAAGCCCCACATATTCATCGATACCGGTTCATCGCCGCTCAGCTTAGTAACCGTACCATCGTCAGCGACGTTTTGTGCGCCAGATTCCGTTTTGGCAATTTTCAGAAGCTCTTGGATGTCGGTGAGAAAACCTTTGTCATTCTGACGACAAACACCGCGAGCGACGGTGCCGTGATCGGAGAGGGTGTTTTTTAAAGTGAACCCCACCATGTTGTA
>CAIMFE010000025.1 GCA_903840235.1 uncultured Opitutia bacterium
GTTCGTTACCACCACGAGAAGGTTTGCCCCGGCTAGTGCATGCTCACGGGCGAGCTCAGGGAAAACATCTTCGTAGCAGATCAATGCTCCAGCAATGGCGGTTTGTCCTTTGCGATTGGTGATTGGAAATAAATTCGGACCCCGCCCCGCGACACAGTCTTCGCTGATCGGGACAACTTTTCTGAGTGGAAGAATATTCGCGAGCGGTACGTATTCACCAAAGGGCACCAAGTGACGTTTGGAATAAATCGGTCGCTGCAATCCTTCTGCGGTGATGACTGCGACGCTATTGGTATAACCGGTTTTTTCTTTATCGATGGTGCCAATGACGAGAGGCGTTTCAGTTTTGATAGCTAATCGCGTGAGTAAATTGACGTATGGCTGACTGGCTAAAGAGATAGGCAAAGCAGCTTCGGGCCATAGAATAAAATCAGGACGTTCACCTTTGGCGTTGGGTTGACTGGCTGTAACCGTTAGCGACTCAATTTTTTCGATGTGATCTTGGAGTCTGACTGAATCCCATTTTGCATTGGGATCAAAGTCAGTTTGGACAATTCCTGCTTTGAATGGAATGAGATCAGCTCGGCTCACTAAACTTTCACCGCAGGCGATGAAACCAAACACCAAAGGAGATAAACAAATATAAAGTTCGGGAGTCAGACGACTTAACCAACCTAAAGGCTTAACGGTACTGAGGTTAGATTGCGTGGTGACTTTAAGTCGAAACATCCAACTGGCGAATCCGAGATTGATGAGAACGAGCAGTGCGGAAAGGCCATAAGGACCAACCCAAGCGCAGAGACTGAGCAGGACGGGATTGCCTTCTTGGCTCGCTGAAAGTGGAAGCCAACCGAAGCCCGTTAAAAATACTGAGCGAACCCATTCGAGTAATCCCCAAGCGCCAGCTAGACCGAGCAGATAGAGTAGGCGAATAGGGAGCGAGGCGCTTTCAGTCGCAGGAAAAATCCAACGTAAGGCAATCAACCATATAAATAAATACAGTGCACAGTAGGCGGTCAGTAAGA
The DNA here is from genome assembly GCA_903840235.1 of uncultured Opitutia bacterium. Lineage (GTDB taxonomy): Bacteria > Verrucomicrobiota > Verrucomicrobiia > Opitutales > UBA953 > UBA953. The sequence continues at coordinate 1,026 of CAIMFE010000025.1, forward strand.
CTAAGCCGAGATAACCCAGAGGCGGGTAGACGTGTCGCAGCCAGATGAGAAGTGCGATCCAAAGAATCCAACTTACGCCCCAGGCCGCCTGTCGCCAAATTTTCCAAGGTATTTTCTGGGTGGTTGAAAGAATCGCAGGGATCAGGGCAAAGAGTGCGACGAAAGGATGTCCGACGGGGCTAAATGAGAAAAATAATAACAAGCCAGTTAGGCCAGTTCCCAGCCAAGCTATCAGGACTGGTGAGTTGAAGAGTGCGTGCCGCTCAAGGGTCATTCGGAAACAGGCTCAACAAGTTCCCAGCCCTCTTCGCGAACAAGCACTTCGGCTTTTTTCCATTTCATTTCTTGGACCTCGTTGCCTTTGCGAATTTTCACCACGTCATTGCGTCCGATTTTTGGAGTCGAGCGACGGAACGGTTCCGACTTGTTTTGATTGTCTGAAGTTTGACTTGCGGAATCTTCGGGTGTGCCTGGCTCGGCGGGTCCAGTAGCGATAGCACGACCTTGGGCTGAGCGCTGTAAAGATTCGAGAGCTTCCATGGATGAAGCGGTGCGGAAAAGTCCGGAGCAAACTTCGGAGCGTAGCTGACGCATTAAATCGGAGAAAGTGCGGTACGCTTCAGTTTTGTACTCATTTAACGGGTCTTTTTGGGCGTAGCCACGGAGGCCGACGGCCCGACGCAATTCGTCCATGTCGGTCAAATGATTCTGCCAATTTTTATCAATCGCACGGATTAAAAGATGACGTTCTAAATAGTGAAGAGCTTCTTTTGATTCATACTTTTCGCGACTCTCTTGCAGCTCGTTAATTTTTTTCATGATGTAAGCGACCGCTAAATCACGATTCAAAGAGAGAATTTCTTCAATCGCTATGCGAATAGGGAAGCATTGGGAAAACCACGAAAGGAAAACTTCGGCACCTTCGCGGTCCGGCATGCGATCGCTGTCGGGGGAAATTAAATTAACACGTTCTTCGACTTCTTCGGCGATGACTTCGAGAATATTTTTGCGTGTATTGGCATCAACCAATGAACGGTTTCTTAGACCGTAGATGATTTGACGCTGATAATTAAGCACGTCGTCATACTGTAAGAGACGTTTACGTTGAGAGTAATTCTGACCTTCAACGCGCTTTTGGGCGGTGCCAATTGAACGATTCAGTAAA